>SHVB01000003.1 GCA_009694375.1 Acidimicrobiia bacterium | reverse complement strand
GCATGGAGCAGGTAGCCGTGGCCGGCGTGCAGTTCGATGGCGTCGAAGCCGGCCGCTTTCACGCGCACGGCCGATTCCACGAAGCGGTCCACGACCCAGGCCAGGTCGTCGTCGCGGGCCGGTTGTACGCGGTAGGCGGCGGTGGGGGAGGCGAAGGGCGCCATCATCCCGGCTGATTCCTCGGCGGTCACCATCGCCGACAGCGCGTCGGGAGGTTCGGGGCGCTTCTTCGATGGCACGAGAAGCGGGCGGCCCTCGGCGATGTCGAGGAGGCTGTTGCCTCCGCCGTGTACGAGTTGGGCGGCCACCACGGCGCCGTGGCGATGGACATCGCGGGTGAGGCGCGTTAGCCCCGGGAGTTGGGCATCGTCGGAGGCGGCGATCTGGCGCCGGTCGAATGACGCGGTGGGATACGCCACGGCCACCGAACCCACAATGATCAGGCCGGTTCCACCGCGTGCCCGTGCCTCGAACCACGCCGCTTGAGCATCGCCGACGGTGCCGTCGGGCTCGCCCAGGTTCACCCCCATGGGGCACATGGCGATGCGATTGCGCAGCGCCAAGGACCCGATTGCTCCGGGGGCAAACAGGTGGGGGAAGGGGTTCACCAAAGGTCGCCGGTGTAGGTATCGGTGCCGGGGAGGGTGGGGATGAACGGGGCCGACCAGAGCACTTCGGCCACTCCATCGTCATGGAGGAGGCGCGCCGCCGCTTGCCGTTCGTGGTGAGCGGTAGCCGGATCGGTGGTGGTGAAGGACAGGGTGAGCAGGCAGTCTTCCAGGCCCTCTTGGCCCTGCTGGGCTACTGGCGCGTCGGCCGGTAGTGGAATGGGGGTGAAGCCCACGTCGAGTTCGGGGTGGAACCTTGTGTGTAGGTAGGCGCCCAACGATTCAGCGGTTACGCCCCCACCAGGACGCACCAGCGTGGCGGTCATGGCGCGGAAGGGGTGATCGAGGGCGAGTTCGGCGGGCACGGAGTTTTCCTCGGCGGCGGTGAAGGCGTGGCGGTACATGAGGGTGTGGATGTGATCGCGCTCGGCGAACATCCGACCGTTGGCGTGCAGCCAGTGCACCTGCCGGAGGGCCCAGTCGACGTGGTCGTCGTGGTGCCCATCGAGGATCCAGTAGACGGCCACATACGAGCCGGCGGCGATGCCACCGAACCGGTGGGCGTCGGTGCCGAAGCGGAGGTCTTTGAGGGGTGCCGTGGCTACGAAACGGCGCCCGGCGAACAGCCACGGCCCCACCATGCAACCCGCGTAGAAGTGATCGCGCTCGTACCAGCGGTTGTAGGCCACTTCGTGGCCCCGGTGGGGCTCCACCAGGGTGAAGAGCATCGATCCCAACCGCACCTCACCCCCGATGTCGTTCATGGCGCGGGATCCTACGACCCAAGCACCGGCTCCCGGTCCCAGGTCTCCAGTCCGAGGTTGGCGGCCCGGCCCCGGTGCGCCTCTGGCCACGAACCCACATCAGGTGGGCTGGTTAGGAGGTGATGCCGTAGCGCTCAAGACCAAACGCCCGGATGGCGTTACCGCGTACGAACTTCCAGGTTTCTTCCTCGGAGAGGCCGGCCTGGGCACAGATTCTCTCGGCCACTTTTTTGGAGTGCGGGAAGGTGCTGTCGGCATGGGGGTAGTCGGTCTCGAAGCAGATTTGGTCCATGCCGATGATGTCGCGGTTCTGGAGGCCGATCTCGTCGTCGAAGACGCACCCGTAGATGCGGTGGTGGATGTAGCTCGATGGCTTATTCGGGAGACTGGTCCCGAAGGAATTGTCGCCTCGCTCGGCCCAGAGTTTGTCGGCCCGCTCAATGACGTAGGGCATCCAACCAACCTGACCCTCCGAGTAGGCGATCACAAGGGTGGGGAAGCGCTCCAGCGTGCCCGAGAAGATGTAGTCGAGCATCGAGCCCATGGCGTTGGAGAAGGTAAGGGTGGAACTCACGATGAAGGGCGCATCGGGCGAGGTGGCCGGCATACGCGACGATGAGCCGATGTGCATGCACACCACGGTGCCGGTGTCCTGGCAGGCCTGAAAGAACGGGTCCCAGTAACGGCCCTTGTCGTGCACCGATGGCAGGCCCAGGGGATACGGGTTCTCCGAGAACGTCACCGCGAAGCAGCCGCGTAGCGCATTGCGCCGCACTTCGGCCGCCGCGAGGTGGGGGTCCCACAGCGGCACCATGCCGAGCGGGATGAGGCGCCCCTGGCCATCCCCGGCGCACCACTCATCGATCATCCAGTCGTTGTAGGCCTGCACACAGAGCAGGGCGAGATCTTTGTCCTCGCGCTCGTAAAAGGTCTGGCCGCAGAACCGCGGGAGGGTGTTGGGGAAGCAGATGGAGGCCTCAACGTGGTTCGCCGTCATGTCGATGAGCCGGTCCTTTTGGATCCAGCAGCCGGGACGGATCTGGTCGTAGGTAACCGGGGTGACGTCGATGTCTTCAAAGTCCAAGGCGGCACTGAGTTTCGGGAGCGGATAGATCAGGTCGTCGTAGATCCACCAATCGCACGGCTCGCCGCCCTTGACCCCCTTTTCGTAGGAGAAGACCCCGCCTTCGAAGTTGAAGGTGGCGGTGTCGCGCTCCACGCGGGGGGCACGGTCGCGGTAGCTGAGGGGGAGGCGGTCGGTCCAGAGGGTGGGTGGCTCCACCACGTGATCGTCGACCGAGATGATGAGGGGGAGGTCTGCAGTCATCTGCTAATCATAGGACCGGCGACTTGAACCGGTTCTAGTTGCCGGTGGCGCGGGGAAGCAGAGCCCGGGCGGTCCCCCGCAGGAACGACCACACCACATCGGCTACATCGAAGCGGTCGCGCCACAACACGATGCGCCCGTCGCGCACCTCGAAGGTGCCGCACACCCAAAAGGCGGCCCGTACCGACCCGAAGGTCAAGACATCGGTTCGCTCAGTGAGCACGATCGGCCCGTTGGCGGCCACGTTGTGCCACTGCACCTCGAAGCCCCGTCCGTAGCGGCCGAGCCACCGGAGTTGCTTCTCCACCGCAGCCCGGCCGCGCGCCGGGGGGATCGGCACGTTCTGATACACGATGGCGGGATCGAGGAACTCGACCGCGGCATCGATGTCGAGGCGTTCGAGAGCGGCCAGGAATTGTTGCACGAGTTCAATTTCGGAAGTGGCGGTGGTCATGGGTGGCTCCGTAACAGCTCCAGCAGGTCGGCGGGGTGGTGGAGGATGTGATCACTGGGTAGGGCACCGGCTCGAGCCCGGGGGTTCCATCCTGCCAGTGCGAACCGTACGCCGACGCGGGTTGCGCAGTCACGATCATGAGAAGTATCGCCGATGTAGATCGCCTCAGCCGCCGGCAGCCCCATGGCGGCGAGTACCGGGGCCAACTGTTTCTCGGCCCCACCGAAGTCATCGGAGAACCAGGCGGCCCTCGGCGCCCATCCGAGACGCGCCAGTTCGCTCCGGCCAGAGGTTCGGTCTTTGTTGGACGCCAGCCCCCAGGAGGCGAGTTGGCCCAGGACGTCGGTGATGCCGGTAAAGGGAGCGGCGGCGGCTGGGTCGTAGTGATCGAGGTATGCCTCCACGGTGATGCCGGCTTGTGCGCAAGCCTGAGCCAAGGGCAGGCCGAGGGGGGGCACGGCGTGGGCATCGAGGCCCAGGGCCAGGAACGGCGCGATGAGCGCAGCATCGGAGTTCACCAACGTCCCGTCGAAATCGAAGAGGGGCGTGAGGGGCACCGCTGCATTGTGCCCGACCCGCTCGGCCGCGGCGAGGCGGCGTCACCGGTTCGGTGGGTGAAGCGAATCCGACCCCTACGATGGAGCCATGCCTGCTTCGCAAACCTTCATCGATGTCGTGACCAAGGGAATGAATGTGGTGCACAAGTCGGTGCTGAAGGTCAGTGGCGGTCGCCTCGGATGGGACATGGGGGGCATGGCGGCGGTGGAGTTACACACCACGGGTCAGCGTTCTGGTCAACGCCGTTCCGTGATGCTCACCGCACCGATCCTCGACAACGACCACGTCGTGTTGATTGCCTCGAAAGGTGGCGACGATCGCCACCCCGACTGGTACCACAACCTCGTGGCCGAGCCGAAGGTGGAGATCACTCGTCACGGGGAGACCACCAAGATGGTGGCCCGAACCGCTTCGGTGGAGGAGAAGGCCGAACTCTGGCCGACCATCGTGGCCGCCTACAAGGGCTACGCCGGGTATCAAAAGCGCACGGAGCGCGACATTCCTGTGGTGATTTGCACCCCACGGTCCTGACGGCGGGGCGTCACTCCGCCAGCGCGTTGGCCACCGCGACGAGAAGCGTGTCCACCTCGGCAGGGCTGGCCGCAGCCGGCACGATCACCAGTTCCAGATAACCGGCGTTGGCGACGATGGCGAGGTGAGTAGCCAAGTTTGTAAACCGGACGGCCCGGTCGCCGGCGGCCACTTTCATCTCGGTGCCGTCAGGATCGTTGCCAGCATCGCGGATGTCGGCGGCGACGAAGTCGAAGGCGTTCTCCCCGCCGAGTGCCGCCGCGTCCAGCGAGGCGATAGACACGCTCGACTCGCTGCCGCTAGCGGATTGAAACGCGTAGGTGCACTCGGGGGTGCGGTCGCTATCGGATGCGGTGGCACCGGTGATATCCAGCCCAAGGCTCGTGGCCACCAGCGCCGGGGGTATCCGGTCGCAGAGCGCCGGGCCATCGAGCACCGGGAACGTGGAGGGGGGTACCGGCCGGTCGACGGTGATGGTGGCCGGTCGGGAGCCACAGCCCGCCACGGCCGGGCCTAGCGCCAGCGCAACAAGGAGGAGAGCCCAGGAGCGGTATGCCAGCATCGGAAACATTCTAGGGATCTCCGGTCTACGGGCGAGGGCAGGAGGAGCGGCCGCACCTGACACCTCCGTGGGGCGCGTTCTAGGGTGGACTATGTCGACCGCAAAGTTCAGGCTGCTCATCAACGGTGAACGGGTGGCCGGCGACGGTGGGTCCTACGACATCATCAACCCCGCCACCGAGACGGTGGTGGGGCAGGCTCCCGAGGCTTCCCTGGCCCAGGTCACGGCCGCCGCCGAGGCTGCGGCGGCGGCTTTTCCGGCCTGGAGTCGAACGAAGCCCGAGGAGCGGTCGGCCCTACTGAACAATGCGGCCGACCTGTTGCGCGAGCGGATGGATGAGCTGATTCCCCTGGTCCAGGCCGAAACGGGGGCTACCCAACGGGTGGCTTCCACCATGCAGGTGCCCACCTGTGTCGAGCGTTTTCGCCGTTACGCCCGGGGTGCGATGGAGCCCACCACCATGGCGCTGCCGCCCGGTGAGATGCCGGCCACCGCGCTGGCGGCCGGTGGGCTTATGAGCGCGATTGCGGTGCGCCAACCGGTGGGGGTGGTGGCGTGCATCACCCCGTACAACTTCCCGATCGTGAACATGGCCGGCAAGATCGGCCCGGCCTTGGCGATGGGGAATACGGTGATTGTGAAACCGGCACCGCAGGATCCGCTGGCGGTGACGGTGTTTGGCGAGATCCTCGATGCAGCAGGCTTCCCGCCCGGGGTGGTCAACGTTGTTACCGGTTCGGGCCCGGAAGCCGGGCAGGCGCTAGTGGCCTCGGACCACGTCGACATGGTGAGTTTTACCGGCTCCACCCCCGTGGGTCAGGCGATTGGGGAAGTGGCGGGCCGGGGCATGAAGCGCCTCTTGCTTGAACTGGGGGGCAAGGGGGCAGGCATCGTGTTCGACGACGCCGACCTCAAGACCACCATCGGCACGATTGCTAGCGTGTGGGCCTTCCACAGTGGTCAGATCTGCACGGCCCCGACGCGTGTCATTGCGCAGCGCGGGGTGTATGACCAGGTGGTGGCGGGCTTGGCCGCCGCCGCCGGTCGCCTCAAGGTGGGCGATCCGCTGGCCCGCGACACCGTGGTGGGCCCGTTGATCTCGGCGGTGCAGCGAGACCGGGTGGAGGCGCTCATTCAGACCGGTGTGGAGCAGGGTGGCGAACTCATCGCCGGTGGCCAACGCCCCGATTTCGAAACCGGTTTCTATGTGGCGCCCACCCTCATCGCAGGGTGTCGACCGAACAATGCCGCCGTCTTGCAGGAGTTCTTCGGCCCGGTGGTAGTGGTGGTCCCCTTCGATGACGAGGACGAAGCGGTGGCGATTGCCAACGGCACCGAGTTTGGCTTGTACGACTACGTGTTCTCCTCCGACACCACCCGTGCCCTGCGGGTGGCCCGGCAACTCCGCACCGGCTGCGTGGGCCTGAACACGGCTCAGCGGAATCACGAGGCGCCCTTTGGCGGCTTCAAGATGAGCGGGGTCGGTCGCGATGGCGGCAGTTTTGGCCTGCAGGCCTACAGCGAACTGCAGTCCATCGTCTGGCCCGGCTAGCGCCGAAGCCCCCGGTGGTCGCGTCGGGACTGACGCGCTACTAGAACGTGTTCTAGTCTGCTGCTATGGCCTCATTCGATCTGGTGATTACCAACGGGACCGTGGTGGACGGAACGGGGTTGCCGCGTCGCCGCGCCGATGTGGGTATCAAAGACGGGCGCATCGCCGCGGTCGGGTTCATCGCTGCCGTCGAGGGTGATCGCGTGATCGATGCCACCGGACGGGTGGTGGCCCCTGGAATCATCGATCCCCATACGCACTACGACCCGCAACTCACCTTCGAGCCCTACGGCACGTCGAGTTGCTACCACGGTGTCACCACGGTGGTAGCGGGCAACTGCGGTTTTTCGGTGGCCCCCCTCAAGCCTGGTGATGGGCCCTGGCTGATCCAGTTGTTTGCCCGGGTTGAGGGTATGGATGCCAGTGCGCTCGAGGGCATCCCGGTAGACACCTTCGAGAGTTTCCCCGAGTTTCTCGAGGCGATGCGCGGGAAGATCGGGATCAATGCGGCGTTCTACATCGGCCATTGTGCCCTGCGTCGTTATGTGATGGGGGAGGCCGCTCAGGAGCGGGCCGCCACCCCCGAGGAGATCGAGCAAATGGCTCAGATCGTGCGGGAGGCGATGGCGGCGGGGGCGGCGGGATTCAGTTCCACGCACTCACCCACTCACTTCGATTCGGCCGACCGCCCCGTTCCTTCTCGGCTCTCCAGTTTTGATGAGTTGCGCACATTGGCGGCGGCGACGGGGCGCTCGGGGAGTGGCTCGATTGCCTATCTTCCGGGCTCGGCGGTGGGGGGTATTACCGCCGACGATGAGGAACTTCTCATCGAACTGTCGCTGCTATCGCGGATGCCGGTGATCATTCAGGGGCTCGGGGCGCGCTCCAAGGTGGATGCGCCCACGGCCGGATGGGACAACGCCAAGCGCTTCGTCGACGAAGCCACCAGTCGGGGGGCGGCGGTGTATTCGATGGCGATGTCGAAGCCGTTCAACCGAACCTTCGACCTGGCCACCGGCACGAAGCTCTATGAAGGCGCCCTGGCGCTCAATCGCCTCTTTACCGAGGCCACCACCGTGACCGAGCGCTTGGCTCTCATGGCTAACCCCGACTTCCGGGCGGCGGCACGGGATTCGGTAGATGATCCAAATCGTGATGCCGACTTGGGCCCCACATTGCCCCCGCCCGGGTGGGCCATGCTGCAGGTGAACAAGGTGACGACATCAGAAAACGAACACCTCCTCGGCCGCTCCCTGGTGGACATCGCCGCCGAGCGGGGGGTGCATCCCACCGATGCGTTCCTCGACATCGCCGCCTCGGAAAACCTGGCGGTGGAGTTCGTTTGGAAGACCGAAACGCCTGAGTGGATCGAGGGCACCAAGATGGCTCAAGACGACCCGCACATGATCGTGGGTACCTCTGATGGGGGGGCCCACCTGGATCGTGACGACGGCGCTGAGGCCCACAGTTGGTTCCTCCAGTACTGGGTGCGCGAATGGGGTGGGTTCACCCTCGAGGAGGGAGTCCGCCAGATCACCGCGGTCCCCGCTACGCTCTGCGGCCTGAATGACCGCGGCCTCCTCCTTACCGGCTATGCCGCCGACATCATGATTTTCGACCCCGATACGGTGGGTCCTGATCAGAAAGTACTCGCCCATGACTTCCCGAATGGTGCCGCTCGCTGGACATCGAAACCTCGTGGTGTGCACGCCACGATCGTCAACGGTGTGCCCATCGTGATCGACGGTGAGTTGCAAAGTGATGCCGGTCTGCCGGGTCATGTTTTGAGCCCGACATGAGAGGGCTCGTGTGGACCGGCGAATTGGAGGTGCGCGACGACGTCGAGGTGCGCGGCCCGCGTCCTCACGAGGTCGTGGTGCGGATCATCAACGCCGGTTTGTGTCACTCCGATGTGTCGGTCTTGAACGGCACCATCCCCTTCCCTACTCCGGTGGTGTTAGGGCATGAGGGCGCCGGGGTGGTGGAGGAGATCGGGTCGGCGGTGCGCAAGGTTCAGCTAGGTGACCATGTGGTTCTCACCACGCTCGGCAGTTGTGGTCTTTGCGACGCCTGCGATCGCGGGCAACCCACGCGTTGTCGCGACACGATGGGCAAGTTGACTCGTCCCTTCACCGTGGGCGGAGAAAAGGCGTTTCAGTTTGCCAACGCCGGTGTGTTCACCGAGCGCACCGTGGTGGCTGAGAGCCAAGCCGTGGTGATCCCCAAGGAGATGCCTCTTACCGCCGCCTGTCTCATCGGTTGTGCGGTTGTCACCGGGGCAGGGGCGGTCCTCAACCGAGCCAAGGTGCAACCAGGTCAGACGGTGGTAGTCATCGGGGCCGGTGGTATCGGACAGTCCGTGATTCAGGCCGCTCGCATCAGCGCGGCGGGGCGCATCGTGGTGATCGATGCCAATCCTGGCAAGGAAGCCGTGGCTCGTCAGTTTGGAGCGACGGACTTCCTCGATGGTTCCACCCTTACCGGCGACGGCGAGTTGGTGCAGGCCGTGAAGGACCTCGGGTTGCCAAACGGGGTCGACCACGCCTTCGAGTGCGTGGGGAGTCGGGCGCTGATCGGCCAGGCGATCGATCTGCTTGATTGGGGCGGTCAGTGCATTCTGTTGGGCGTTCCTGCATTTGGCACCGAGGCCAGTTTTGTGGTGAACACCCTCTATAACGATAAGTCGATCATGGGATGCCGCTACGGGAGCACTCGCCCCCATCACGACATTCCCATGTTCGTGAACTTTTATCTCGATGGCCGGCTCCAACTCGATGAGATGGTGAGCAAGGTGTATGACCTCGCCGACATCCAACAGGCGCTGAACGACATGCATGCGGGGATACTGAATCGCGGGGTTCTTTCCCTCTCCTAGGCCGGGATCAAGCGGCGCTGGTGGGGGTGGTCACGATGCCCACGGGGCGGGGGTAGCCCGCAGGCGAGCGAGGAGTTCCTCTTGGGAGTGAACACCGACCTTGGCAAAGATCGCCGTGGGGCGGTTGCGCACCGTGCTGGCGCTGATGAAGAGATCTCGGGCGATTCCGGGCACCCGCTCGCCGCGCAGCATGCGTCGCAGCACTTCTCACTGTCGGGGTGAGAGTTCCTCGGCTCCCGGCACCAGGGTCACGTCGAGTCCGGCATCGGTGCGGACATCAAGGCCAGCGGCTTCTCGTTCTTGGGCGATGTGGCGGAGGTGCTGTTCGAGGCGAGCAGTCCGAGGATCGGTGTGAGTGGAGTCAGAGTGGGTGATCACGAAGCCCAACTCCTGCGCACCATGCGCCATCGGCAGATGTGTCGGCGATGTTTAGCGAGGTCATCGCCTCCGCTAAGGGCAATAGGGGTGCCGGTCTTGAGGCTCGATCCCGTTTTCATGTTTACGGTTTACATCTGGGTGGGTGCGATGCCCTCTGTCGCGGCATAATGTCACCGAAGGCGGCGGGATGCTCACCGAGGTGGTTTGGTGCTACCGAATGCTGTGCTTAGATTAGTCCTCCAAGAACTCCCGGCCGCCGTCATGGTGATCGACTCGGGGGACTGGTCGTCTTCGTCAGCGACGGCGCGGCGGAGATGTCTGGTTGGGCCGAGGCGGACTTGGCGGGTCGTAAAATCTACAATTTTTTGTCGCCGGAGGCGATAAATCAGCACGCCGGTTTTGTCACCCGCCAATTGCGCGAAGGGCGTGCGGCGAGCATTCGTCTGACCACCCAGCGGTTCGACGGGAGTTCGTTCCTGGTTGACGTGACCATCACTGTCTTGGAAACCAGAGAAGGGGATCGCTACTTCATCGGTCTGCTGTCGAAAGTTGGGGATTCGAGCACGAACCCAACGAGCGACTTTCGAGTGGCGTCTCGCGGCACTCGGCATGACGACCGATTGGTAAGGCTCGGTCAAGCCGCCACAGAAATTTCCGGTGACTTCATCAACGTGATGTCGGTCATCCTGGACCGGGCGGCAGGCCTCGAAGCGTCCATCACCGACTCAGCGGGGTTAGCCAATCTGAGGGAGCTCCAGCAGTCCGTCGCCGCTGCGGCTGGTCTTTCCCAGCAGATCGTCAACTACGCGCGGGTGGCTTCGAGTAGGGCGGAGCCGACCGACGTGAACGAGGTGGTGTGGACTTCGGCGGAGACGTTGGCTCAAGCCGTGGGCGACGACATCGTGGTGCGGCTTGACCTGGCCCTCGCTCCCCTATGGGTGATGGTCGATCGACGGGAACTGGACCAGGCCCTCCTGTGCATGGCGGTGAACGCGCGCGAGGCCATGCCCGAAGGGGGGGACTTAACCATCGCCACCGGGTCAGAACCGCATGCTGGGGGAGCGGACTATCCGCCGGCGGTGAGACTCTCCATGACCGACGGGAGGCGAGACATATCTGCTCAAGCCGTGGCGCAAGCCTTTCTGCCGTCGTCCACCGCCAACGCGGGCACAGGAGGGCGACCCATTGGGTTGGCGGCGGTGCGGGAATTCGCCGAGCACAACCTGGGGACGGTGGAACTACATTCCGTGGTGGGCGGCGGTACCAGTGTTCGTTTGGTCCTTCCCGCCCTCGACGCCTTGGCGCGCTTCGATCGGCCGGGCTAGGCCCTCGCGTTGCTGACGATCTTGATCGTCGCTGAGCCCACGGCCGAGTGACTGAGCGTCGTTTCTATGCTTCGCGACCATGGCTACGAGGCAATCATGGCGTCCACTGACACCGACGCCCTGGCGGCTATCGATCAGGAGGGTCACCGAGTGGGTCTGGTGGTGAGCGACGTCACCGTGCCTGATTCCGGTAGCCGGGAGGGGGGCACAGCGCCGGAGTGGAGTTTGATCTCCCGCTCGTCTTGCTGTCGGACCCCGGCGATGTTGCGTCGACCCGGTTCGATCCGTTCTGGGTGAGACCGTTTCCGATGAGGTACTGATCCGCTCGATTGGGACGGCGCTCCAGCGGCAGGGGGACAACGCCGAGCGATTCTCGGCGGGTCGGGGGGTGGCGCGGATTAGGCGGTGTCGGGTACCCAGTTGCCATGGAAGCCAAGCGGCACGCGGTTGGGTAGTTGCACGCGCGCAACCGGGTCGCCGGTCGGGTCCAAGGCGGAGAGCACCAGCAGTTCGCTGCGCTGCGTAGCGGTGTCGTGCACGAAACTCATGAGCCAACCGTCGTCCTCGGCGGCGGTGACATGGCGCGGGACCATGACCCATTCGCCCGCCGCTCGGCCTGGTCCTAACTCGACGCGTAGGAGGTCACCCGATGGGCCATCGATGCGGATCAGGTTTCCGCCGAAACTGTTGTCCTGATCTCGGCGACGGACTTCAGAGCCATAACCCCAACGATGTTGGCGACCGACCACTCGCTCGTCCACCCGCGGGAACTCCAGCGGCTGATCGCTCAGCTGCTGCTCGTGCACCCTGCCGGTGACGGTATCGATTCGCCAGCGCCACAGCAGCGGCGCATCGTCATCCGGGCCGAGCGCTTGGGCATCGAACATCCGGTCGTAGCGGACGATGTCGATCACCACCGTGTCGCCTTGGTCATGGGCGTTGAGGGCATGGAACACGTAGCACGGGGCCACCTCAAACCAGCGCACCTCGGAACCCGAACCACCGAGGGGGATGAGCCCGATGCGGGCGGTTCGATCCTCACTCCAGGAGTAGGGGAACCCACCGCCTTGCACGGCGGCGTCGAGATTGAAGGTCACCGGCAGGTCGTAGACCACGACCCATCGAGCCGTGATCGAGCAGTCGTGCACCATTGGTCCATCGGACACCTCGACGGGCGATAGGTGCTTCACCACGCCATCGCCGCTGATGACGGAGTACTCGAGGTGCGGGATGCTCCAGTGGTAGGAGATGGCGTGGCGGTCGCCGGTCACGGGGTCCACCTTGGGGTGGGCGCTGTAACCGTGGGGGAGACCACCGGCGAAGTCGGAGTGCTGAACGGTCTCGAGGGCGTAGGTCAATTCGACGGGGCGGGCACCGGCTTCCACGAGGGCAAAGGTCTGGCCGCCCAAGCCGATCACGTTGGTGTTGGCGGTATCCATGTTGGCGTGGCGCTCGCCGGGGGCCGGAATCTCCCCGAGAAGTTCGCTAACCCTGGTGGAGCGCACCATGCGGGCGCGGTACCAGTCCGCTCGTCCGCCGCCGAGTCGAAGCCCATGCACCATGCCGTCCCCGGCAAACCAGTGGTGGGTGGCGGGGTTCACCGCAGTAATCGGGTTCGGGCCATTGCGCAGATAGCGGCCCTCGAGTTCTTCCGGGAGCGTTCCCTCCACCACGAGTTCGGTGGCGGTGACGTCACCGTCGATGGGGGCGTAGGCCCCGGATAGCCACTTGTTCTGGGTGCTGACCATGTCGGGCTCCTCGGGTGGTTCCATCGCGCCCGCTGGTTCGGTCCCCGGGGCGGGGCCAGGTGGGCTAGACACCCATGTTATGGCGCAGACCAATGCACTCCACGATCTGGCGGCTGAGGTATCCAACTGGGGTCGCTGGGGTGAGGGCGACGAGATCGGCACCCTCAATCTGATCGACGAAGCGGCCGTCGTGCGGGGCATCGCCGCCGCCCGCACGGGTGTCCGTATCCCCTTGGCTATTCGGCTCGACGCCAACGGTCCGCAACTTGGCACGATCCCGGGCCGTATCAATCCGTTGCACACGATGGTGGCCATCAACGCCAACTACACCGGCGGTGATGCCGACGCAACGGCCTGCTGGAGCGACGACACGATCACCATGGGTCTGCAGTCCTGTACCCACTGGGACGGTCTGGCGCACGTGAGCTACGGAGGCTTTATCTACAACGGCTTTCCGTCCGAGAGTGTTACCGCCGAGAACGGGGCCACCCGATGCGGGATCCACAAGGTGAGGAATATTGTGAGCCGGGCCATTCTGTTGGACGTCCCCCGCGCTCTGGGTCATGAGATCCTGCCCCCTGGCTATCCGATCACCGAGGAAGATCTCGATCTGGCTCTGGAACAGGCGGGGGTTCAGCCCCACCCGGGCGACGTCATCCTCGTGCGCACCGGGCAGATGACCTACTTCAAGCGCCAGGATCGTGAGGGGTATCTTCTCGGCGACCAACCCGGTCTGAGCATGCGCAGCATCCGATGGTTCCATCGCCATGACATCGCGGCGGTAGCGATCGATACGTTGACGATGGAGGTGTATCCCTGCGAGGACCCCGACTTGATGTTCCCGGTTCACATGATCCAACTGCGTGATATGGGCCTCACCCAGGGGCAGAATTTCGATTTGGAGGCGCTCGCCACCCACTGCGCCGCCGACGGCGTCTACGAGATGTTGCTGGTGGCTAACCCTGAGCCCATCACCGGGGGCACTGGCGCACCGGTCAACCCGGTAGCCATCAAATGAGATACCACCCATGAGCGGCCCGGCCTCCTTCAATTTCGCCGATCTCTGGGAGATGGCCGTTGATGCCGTAGGGGATCGCGAGGCTCTTGTGGTGGGAGAGCAACGTCGTACCTACAACCAACTCGACGAGCGGGCTAACCGATTGGCCCATCACCTGACGGGCCGAGGGGTGGGGCCGGGCCATCACGTGGGCCTCTACCTAGAGAACTGTGCCGAGTACATCGAGGCGATGCTGGCCTGCTTCAAGATTCGGGCTGTCCCGATCAACGTGAGTTATCGCTATGTGGCGGGCGAACTGCGCCATCTACTGAACGACAGCGACACGGTTGGGGTGCTCCACGGTCCGCAGCACCAACCCGTCCTCGCCCAGATCCTGCCGGAACTTGATCAGCGGGTGTGGACGTTGGAGACGGGCGAAATGTACGAGGCGGCTCTGATGGCGTCGGCGTCGTCCCGGCCCTCCGTACCGGAACGGGGCGATGACGACCACTACATCATCTACACCGGCGGCACCACGGGTCTGCCGAAAGGGGTGGTGTGGCGTCACGGTGACGCATTCTTCTCCTGTATCGGGGGCGGTGACCCCATGCGGATGGAGGGGGAGGTGACCACTCCGGGAGAACTGCCGGCTCGCATCGGCGATGGCGTGACGTACCTACCGTTGGCGCCGTTGATGCACGCGGCCGCTCAGTGGACGTCGTTTATGTGGTTCTTTGCCGGGGGCACCATCGTGCTGATGGAGGGATCTCTCGATCCGGCGAAGGTCTGGCGCACCGTGGCGGCGGAGAAGGTGAACCTGCTCACCGTCGTGGGCGATGCGGTAGCCAAGCCTTTGCTCGACGCCTGGGACGCCATGCCTGGTCCGGAGCGCCCCGACATCTCCAGCGTCTTTGCTATCTCCAACGGAGGGGCGCCGATGTCTACCGGTTGTAAGGTGCGCATCCTGGACCGATTCCCCAACGTGATGGTGGCCGATGGTTTTGGTTCGTCGGAGGCGGGCATCCAGGGCTCGTCGAGGGTGGGGGCCAACGATGTGCCGGCGTCGGGACCCATTCGGTTTTCCACCGCTGGTTCCAAGCCGTTTTTGGTGCTCGACGACGAGGATCGGCCGGTCGTGCCCGGTGACGGGGTGGTGGGCCGCATCGTTACCGGCGGCCGGCTACCCCTCGAGTACTACCGCGATCCGGTGAAGACGGAAGCGACGTTTCTCATGGTGGACGGCGAGCGTTGGCTGATCACCGGTGACCTCGCCAAGGTGGCCAAGGACGGCTCGGTGGAACTGCTCGGCCGGGGGTCCACTTCTATCAACACGGGGGGCGAAAAGGTGCACCCCGAGGAGGTCGAAGGGATCATCCACGGGCATCCCGAGGTGGCCGATGTGCTGGTGGTGGGCGTGCCTGACGAGCGTTGGGGGAGCGTGGTGACCGCGGTCGTGCAGTTTGCCCCCGGTACCTCGGCATCACTGGAGGAGATCGTGACGCACTGCCGGGGCCAGTTGGCGGGTTACAAGCTGCCCAAGCATCTGGTGGTCGTGGACCGAGTGATGCGCTCTCCGGCGGGTAAGGCTGATTACCGCTGGGCGGTCGCTACCGCCACCCACGGAACGCAGCGGGCGGGGAGGGGCGTTAGCGAGTCCTGACCACGGCCTGCCAGGGGAAGACCACATCGAAGGGACACACGAGGTTGGTGGCCCGCACCAGCCAGGTGATGGTGTCGGCGGCGGGGGTGGCGTAGGTCTTGAGCACGAGGCCGCGTCGTGGGTTATCTGCGGCCACATACCATTCGGTGAGAGCGGCACAGCCATGGTCGGAGAGCCACGGGGCCGCCCGGCCGCCGAGGCCGTGTTGCAACCCGATCTCCCCGGGAGTCCAGGTAGCCAGCGGAACCGAGGGGCCGCGGTTGCTAAAAATCGACATCAGCCCACTGCGAACGGGCACGTGTTCAGCGTTCACGCCCGGGCCCAGGTTGATGAAGGCGGCGTGCTCGAGGTGCTCCAACAAGGGGGTGATGTCGCCGCCGGGCAACTCGAGGAGGACGTCGGGCACCTGGAGAACGGTACCGCCAGGCGATGCGGGAGTAGGAACCCCTACCCCCTAGGGGTATACTGGGACGATGCATGGCTACGTAGAACATCGAGAACAGCACCTGGCCGCGTTGCGGCGCGTGGAAGGGCAGGTTCGGGGCATTGCCCGCATGGTGGAAGACGATAAGTACTGCGTCGACATCCTCACCCAGGTGTCGGCGGCCACCCGGGCCTTACAGTCTGTGGCGCTCCACCTCCTCGAGGAGCACCTGAGTCATTGCGTGGCCGGAGCGGTCGAGGACCCCACGGTCTTGGCGGAGAAACTGGCCGAGGCCCACACGGCCATTGCTCGGTTGGTGCGTTCATGACCACCACCACTACCTACACCGTCACCGGGATGACCTGTGGGCACTGCGTGGCGGCTGTCACCAAGGAGATCGAGGCGCTCGCCGGGGTGGAGCAGGTGGAGGTGCACCTGGAGGCGGCTACCGCGGTGGTGACCGGCACGGCCTCCACCGAGGCCGTCCTCGCCGCCGTGGTGGAAGCGGGCTACGACGCCCGGCCTCAGCGGTGAGCGCGGGGTCGGGGCCGCCGATGGAGGGTGGCTATGGCCAGTACGGCTGAGGCGAAGAGGACCACGATCGATCTCCGTATCGGCGGCATGACGTGCGCGGCCTGTGCGGCGCGTATCGAACGGACGCTCAACAAGGTCGATGGCGTCTCGGCCACCGTGAACTATGCGTTGGAATCGGCGCGCGTTGAGGGACCGGTGTCGCTTGATCCGGCCACCCTCATCGCCGTGGTGGAGGGGGCGGGATACGAGGCTCGCCTACCCCCGCTCGATGGCGCCCCGATTTCGCCGGAGAACAGCCGCGTGGATGCGCTCGGACGTCGGGTTGGCGTCGTGGCGGTGCTCGGCGTCCCTGTCATTCTGTTGGGGATGGTGCCGGCCTGGCAGTTCACCCACTGGCAGTGGGTCGCGTTGGTGCTCACCTTCCCGATCGCTACTTGGGGAGCGTGGCCCTTCCATCGGGCGGCGGCGGTGAACCTCCGCCACGCCACCGCGACGATGGACACCCTGGTGTCGGTTGGCGTGACGGTGGCCTTTACCTGGTCGTCGTGGGTGGTGTGCTTCAACTGGGACGCGGCGGCGAGCATGCACAACGAGTTCTCCTTCACCGCCGACCGAGCCCACGCCGCCAGCGCCGTCTACTTCGAAGTGGTGGCCGCCATCACGCTATTTTTGTTAGCCGGCCGTTGGTTCGAAGAGCGCGCTCGACGGCGGGGCGGGGATGCGCTGCGCGCCCTCGCCGAGTTGGGAGCCCATGACGTAGCCCGCATCGGCGCGCGGGGAGAAGAGCGGGTGCCGGTGGAAGCGCTGGTGGTGGGTGATCGTTTCGTGGTGCGGCCGGGCGAGAAGATCGCCACGGATGGGCGGGTGGTGGAAGGCGCCGCCGCCATCGATGCCGCGTTGGTGACTGGGGAGTCCATCCCCGTGGAGGTCACGGTGGGCGATGCTGTCACCGGCGCGACGCTGAACGCCGGCGGACGCCTGGTGGTGGAGGTCACTCGGGTGGGCGCCGACACCACGTTGGCTCGTATGGCGAAGTTGGTGGCCGATGCCCAGTCGGGGAAAGCCCCGGTGCAGCGGCTGGCCGATCGCGTCGCCGCCGTTTTTGTGCCGATCGTCATTCTCATCGCGATAGCCACTTTCGGGTACTGGTGCGCCCGCGGCGATTCCGTGGCGGCGGCCATGGTGCCGGCGGTGGCCGTGCTCATCGTGGCCTGCCCCTGTGCGCTGGGTTTGGCTACCCCCATGGCCCTCTTGGTGGGGACCGGCCGGGGTGCCCAGATCGGTGTGCTGATCGCCGGGCCGGAGATTCTCGAAGCCACTCGTCGAGTCGACACGGTGGTACTCGACAAGACCGGTACCGTCACGACGGGCCGGATGACCCTGGTGGAGGTGGTGGTGGCCGATGGGGTGGACGCCGATTGGGCGCTCGCCCTCGCCGCCAGCCTCGAGGCGGCCAGCGAGCACCCCATCGCCCGGGTGATCGCGGCGGCCGTGCCGGGAGATCGGCACCTTCCCGTGTCGGGCTTCGAGTCGGCCGCCGGGCTCGGGGTGAGCGGGGTGGTGGCGGGACGCTCGGTGGCGGCGGGTCGACTGAGCCACCTCACGGGAGCGGGCTACCGTCTACCGGCGCGATTGTTCGAGGTCCATGAGCGGGCCGAGCAGCAGGGCCGTACGGCGGTGGCGGTGGCGTGGGATGGCGAAGTAGGTCTCATTGCGGTGGTAGCCGACACGGTGCGGCCCAGTTCACGGCGGGCCATCGCAACGCTCGGAGCGCTCGGGCTCGAGCCGGTCCTGGTGACTGGCGACCATGCGCTGGCGGCCCAGGCCGTGGCGGGGGACGTGGGAATCGAGCGTGTGGTGGCGGGAGTGCTCCCTCAGGGAAAGGTTGCCGAGGTTCGACGCCTCCAGGCGGAAGGTCGGGTGGTGGCGGTGGTGGGAGACGGGGTGAATGATGCCGCCGCTCTGGCTCAGGCTGATCTGGGGCTCGCCATGGGCAGCGGGACCGACGCTGCCATGGCCGCCGCTGACCTCACCTTGGTGCGGGCCGATCTCGATGCGGCGGTGGATGCAATCCGGCTTTCTCGGCGTACCCTGCGCACGATCAAGGTCAACCTGGGGTGGGCCTTCGGTTACAACTTCGCCCTCATTCCCTTAGCCGCCGCCGGGCTGTTGAATCCGATGCTGGCGGGCTTTGCCATGGCGGCGTCGTCGGTCCTGGTGGTGGCCAATAGCCTGCGTCTCTTCCGGTTTCAGCCCACCCCGGCCGAGCGGGCTCTGCGCCCGTGCTCGGATAGCTCCTAGAGCCGAACCTCCGCCGAAGGGAGCGGCGGCAAACGCCTTACCGCGGGCACTCCCATCCACCTCCCCGGCACCTTCACCGTGGTCCACGACCTGCCGTTTCCCGGATCCCGGGCGACCATCGACCACATCGTGATGGGCCCGACCGGGATCTTCTTGGTCGAGACGAAGAACTCCTCCCACGACGTCGTCATTCGGAGCGGTGCCGCCAGGTTCGGTAATTACGGCCTTGGGAAAGTGGCTACCGGACGCCGATGTCAGTGAATCTCGCCGGGGTCTGCATCCTCGGGGCGGCCCTCGGCGAGGGGAGGATATATGGCCGTGACCGCGCCCGCGTCTCCTCTAGGGTGCCGCAGTGCCTACCCCCTCCCGAACTGACGTGTCGGGGCGGCGGCCCGTGATGGGGCTGTTGGGGGCCTCCACTGCCGTGGTTGTGTGGGGGGTGTCGTCGGTGCTCATCAAGGGCGTGGAGGGCCTGAGCGGTCTGGGGCTGGCGTGCTACCGGATTTGGTTGGGGGCGGCGATCATCACCGTGGTGTTCTTGGCGTCCGGCGGACGGTTGTCGATCTGGCTCCTGCGGCGGTCCCTGCTCGGCGGCCTCGCCTTTGCCGCCGATCTCGTGTTGTTCTTCGTGGCGCTCCAAAAAACCAGTGTGGCCAACGCCACGGTGATCGGGGCGCTCCAGCCGGTGTTGTTGCTACTGGTGGCGGGCCCGATGTTCGGTGAGCGACCCCGTCTGGTGGAGGTGGGGTGGGGGGCGGCGGCGTTGGCGGGCACCGCGTTGGTGGTGCTCGGCGGCGATGGCGGGGGCGCCAACAGTCTGGCGGGTGATCTGCTGGCGGCGGGTGCCCTGGTGGCCTGGACGGCTTACTTCATCTGTTCCAAGGGGACATCCGCGGATTACCTATCTACCTGGGTTTATCAACAAGGTGCGCACCCCAAACAGAGTGTTTTTGGAACGCGAAACCACGGTTCTTGGAACGCGAAACCGCATTAAGAGCGGGGTTGGTGGCCTATCTGCCCGGCTGGGATGTCGTGTGCTGCTGTGGGAAAGGCAGTCGGAGTTGCCTTGTTCGCTAGGCGCTGCGAGTACTCGGTTGGCAGGGTTGAACTCAGCCGGCGCGCCCCATGTGACCATAGGCGTGCGAACTCGATGAGATCGCCGCTGCGCCATTCCGGCTCCACTAGTCCCGCAGCGAACCGCACACCCTCAAGCCAGCTGAGACAACCGAGATGCCCGGAAATCTCGATCTGAGACTGTGCCAGATCAGCAAAGAGTGTGTGACCGTCGCCCAGCCACTGAACGGCTCGCCACCAGTCCATGGTAATCGTTAGGTGTGGCGCGTCGACGGTGACGGGGCCGTCCTCGACCTGCTCCAGCACAGCAGTGACGTGGCCGCTCAACGACCCGATCCGCAGGGCGAGCTGGCCTTGCCCATAGGGGTGCCCGAGCAAGATCACCTCGACTCTGACGTCAGCGAGGTCAGGCAGCAGCCGGGTGCCTGATGGGCGGCATCCGATCGGGATGAGCGGGCCGTTCCCGCGATCGACCGTCGAGACTGGACTGTCAGGTAGTTGAAGCGCCGGAGAGAAGGAGCGAAGGTGTAGCGGCCAGCATGACACTGCGACGCTGAGTTGCGGTTCCCGTTCGTCGCCGACCCAGGTGCCTGTGACAAGGTCGCCTACAGCGGCCCACTGCGGTGTCCTCAACTCGATAATCATGTCGCACATACCTCGTCGCAGGAGAGCACCAGGTCGGCGACTTCGGACATCTCGAATGCGGGCCAACCCGGATCGAACCCGGCAACCGAACCGAAGCACGAGACCACAGTCCCAGAAGCGGGGCGTACCACCACGAACCCCAGGCCGACGCCCATCTTCGCTACGTAGGAGGACTCGCTGGCGGTGGAGAACCGCTGATCGCTTCCGGCGTCAGTCCGAAAGAATCCGCTGAAGAACCCGACCTCGCGCCGGTGCACCTCATCGTGCACCACAGGTCGTGAGATGCCCGTCGATCCCGGGCTCGCGTCGACGTGTCGTTCCAACTCGCCGAGGAAGCCCGAGCTAGCAACGAAGAAGGCGTGCACCGCGCTCGGACGCGCTAGAGCGGAGAAGGCAATGCACTGCCGACCCCGGTACTCCGGTGCCAACAGGTGGAGCATCGACATCGATGCCAAGTCCCTTCGATCTAGCTAGCACCGACAACGCGACGATCGGTTTCGCTAGGCAGAACAACTCCAAGTAGCGGTCCTCGAGATCGGTCTTTGACCCGTCAGCGCTGATCCCTCGAGAGATACTCCCGGCGTGCCCTGTCACCTGCACGCTCAGCGTCGCCCCGCCGTGAAGCGACGCCCGTTGCGCTAGGGCGGGCCCGCTGAGATCGTGCAGTCGGGGCCGGTCGGCAATCAAGAGGCCCGGCCGGACGCCCTTGACCGCTTCACGTATCCGCCGACCACGAATACAGCCGTAAACAGAGTCATCGCCGCCCATGCGATCGAGACGAATATCCTCACGCCGGTCGCGAACGACACCACCGTCAAGCCGACAAGTAAGACAAGAGCGACTACTTGGAACTGGTTGCGGTGTGCTTCCCTCCACGGCTGAGGGACAACACAGCCAGCATGCCAACTGCCCCCATCGCTAAAAGAAGAATATTGAAAATCATCGGATCCTTCCTGGTTCGTGCGTTGAACTGCGGAGTTGTTCGCCTACTTGCAGTTGTACTCGCCGTACTTCACCTGGGTGGGCCACCCCACGAAGGTAACAAGAGGCGGGACGGGGTACTTGTTGAACCTAATGCCAAGGCAGTTCCCATCCCCGTAGTAGCGGCCGGCAAAAGTAGCGAGAACTATAGAGGCCGGGAGGATCGCTGCACCGCAGACGATGGCCAGGGTACCGCCCGAAAGCACCCCACAGATAGTCGCAGCTGCACCGACAAGCTGAGAGGCATCGCGAGCGTTCTTCGTCTGGGCGCGGTCCAGGCGCACTGTACAGGTGACGGTGCCGCAGTCACCTTGGAACGATGGGTCGGCCACGACAGGGAAGGTTGCGCCGTCGGTGTTGATTGTTTGCACAATCGACGTGCCGACGACCTCGAACCGGGTGTCCATCGCGGTGCCGTTCGCGTCGTCGGCCCACGGAAGCGCTACCCGCCCCACCTCGCCACCGTTGTTGTTGCTCACGATGACCTCGCCCGAAGTCGCTGCGGCGACGGTCCACCCCGAAGGAAGACCCAGGTCGAAGCGGTACTCGGACGGTGCCTCCGCGTTCTTCATAACAATAACGGCCCGGAACGAGTTCAGCCCGAGTTCCTCGATGACAACCGCGTGTGTCCCATCGACTGCAGTAAGGGTCGACGTCGCCGAATCCACAACGAACGGCGTCGGTGCCAGCGTCGCTGGAAGTCCGAAGGTGAACACGTTGCCAGCCGCAGAGGCAATGTCGACCTCCGGCAGGCCGAGCCCGTCGACCGACACGAGGCCGTTCGAATCGATTGTTCTCGCCGGAACGCCAAAGAGATCAACCACCTCGGTGGCATCTCTGCCATCAAGGCTATTTGGCGATGCGAGCGCATCTGCGCCTGCGGCACCTGGAACCGCGATTCCAGCCACCAGACCCAACACCATGACAGCACCACCGACCGTTGTCGGGTTGAGTCGGCGATCTCCACACCCCGGCGGTTCGTTACCTAAAGCGGTTCCACGCATAAAAACGCTCCCCCTATTTACAAAGCACCCCTCCGATGCTCGTACAAACCATCGCCAATCGCACCAGGCCGAAAAGTAAAGGGTTTCAATCCTGAAATAAACGGGACGACGCAGAGTGGAGATCTGCAGTGTTGTGTGCTGCTGGGGTTTCTAGTTGTTCCGTCTTCCGGCCGAGTAACGATTCGCTTGCCGAGTTAGCCGGACCAGATGTGAACAACAACGCGATCCGCGATGACGTCGAAACCAGAATCCGTGAGTTGACCTCAGATCCACTCATGATCGAGTACCTAGAAGCAGAAGCGCGCAACATGCCACAGGTTGTCCTATTTGACGACAAAGCCCCCAATGCTAAGGAAACAGCCTTCCAGATGGGAAGCGACCAAGATATCGTGAGGTCCTCTATGCGTGAGGGCTTCGACGAGGAAACTGCCCGTGACCTGTCACAAAAAGTCGAAGACGCAATAAGAAACACCCGCGGACGCAAAGCAAAGTTCGATCGCGTTGGTGAACTGATCGATGGCCGGGCGTTCCCTGAACCTGACTGCGAAACCGCACGGCTCACTACCAGCCCCATCACCCCAACCAAATAACCCGACCCCCACCGCACCCGATCCGCCACCAGTCCCGCAACTCCCACCCAACTCGTTTCGTCTTGCGCCAGACCCCCTATAGGGGGTCCCTCGCATAACAGAGCGGAGCGCCGGGCGAAGGGCAGGCACCAGGAACCGGGCGCTAGGAACCGGGCTAACCGGGGCGAATCTGACCGCTCAAAACCAGTGAAAAACCGCTAGGAACACGGGGGTAGCAAACCTCGTTTACAATACGCGGAGCATTACGCGGAGCATTACGCGGAACCTTCCGCGGAAGTCCCGTTCCAAGTCCGCTCGTCAGGAGCTGAGCGCCCTCGAGTACCTCACCGGTATGGCGATCGTGGCGGCGGTGGCGGTGGTGCCCCTGCCGCTGCTGTTCGACGGCACCCTGGGCGTGACCGATGCCAACGGTTGGCTCACCATTTTGTTCATCACGGTGATCAACGGGCTGCTGGGCCATTACCTCATGGTGCTGGCCCACGGGCACGTGTCGTTGCTCATGTTGTCGCTGCTCACGCTGGGCATCCCTGTGCTGGCGGCGGCCGCCGCCGCTCTTTGGATCGATGAGCCGCTCAGCGTGACCCAACTGGTGGGGATGGCGGTGGTTCTTTCGGCCCTGGGGGCGGTGAGCGTCAGCACGACTCGCCTGCGTCCCGACATTGCCGAAGCCGACCTGGAGGCGATGCAGGCGGCCCCGTATCCCTGAGACTGGCCCTAGGGTGTCGCCCCATGGACCTCCCCGTGATGCTGCGCGAGTCGCTGGAACTGCAGATCCTCGACCAGGACCCCGAGCGCGCGGCCGCGACCATTGGCGAGGGGGTGGCCGCCCACGGCGCCGTGGTGGTGGCCAGTGTGCTGCTGGAGGCCACCGCCGTGGCTCTGCGTCGCATGGTGAGCATCACCGACGAACCACTGGATCTGGCTGAGCTCGTATCCACGCTGGCGATCGACGGAGCCATCCCCGATCACCGCATCGAGTTGCTGTCCGAGATCCTCACCGCGGCCGCCGCCACCGCCGGTGGGATCCGCCCGTCGGTCGGTGCGCTGCTTACTCGCCTGGGGGACCAGGATCTCTTGTTCGGGTCGTGGCTGGGTTTGCTCACCGGGCTGCGGGTGGCCTCCTTGGCCATCGAGGTCACTGAGTCGGAGATCCTCGAGGATGTGCTCCTCGCCTTCGAACTCGACGTTTGACCGACCGGGCCCATTCTTCGACGAACCCGGTTGGTTGCGCCTAGATTCTGACGGTTCGTCAGGCCAGAGAGCGAGCGAGCGGGGAGATCACCGTATGTCCAATGAGCACGAAACGAACCTGTGGACGCTTCTGGAGGAGCGGGTGCGAGCCAACCCCGATGGGATCGCCGCGTTAGACGAGGATGGGCGCACCCTGACCTGGGCGGAGTCGAAACGGGAGGCGGAACGGGCGGCGGCGGGATTCCAAGCGTTAGGAATCGGGGCCGGCGACGTGGTGTCGTGGCAGTTGCCCACCTGGCTGGAGGCCAAGGTGCTGGTGCTTGCCCTGGCTCGGTTGGGAGCCATCCAGAACCCGATGCTGCCGATCTACCGGGAGCGCGAGGTTGGGTTCGTGGTGCGGCAAGCCCAGTCCAAGGTGCTGGTGGTGCCGCAGGAGTGGGCCGGCTTCAACTTCGAAGCAATGGCCACCGACATCGCCGGCGCCGTGAAGGCAGAGGGCGGTTCGCTCCGCGTGGTGGTGGCCGACAAGGTGCTCCCACAGGGCGATCCCTCCACGTTGCCGCCACCGCCGGACCCCTCGACCGACCCCGTGCGCTGGTACTTCTACACCTCGGGCACCACGGCGGATCCAAAGGGCGCCCAACACACCGACCGCACGATCCTCGCCAGCGCGCTCGGCATGAACGAGCGGATGGAGGTGACCGCCGCTGATCGCAACGCCGTGGTGTTTCCCTTTACCCACATCGGCGGCATCGGGTGGCTTTTCAGTGCCCTCGCCGTAGGGTTCCCAACCGTCTATATCGAGCGGTTCGATCCCGCCAAGACCATTGCGCTGATCCAGCAGCACGAGGTGACCATGGCGGGGGCTGGCACGCCGTTCCACATGGCCTATCTGGCCGCTCAGCGGGCACTGCCAGCGGGAGAGCACCTCTTCCCCAGCGTGCGCGTCTACTGCGGTGGCGGGGCGCCGAAGCCGCCGCAACTTCACCACGACGTGAAGGCAGAGATGGGGGGGGTTGGGATTGTGTCGGGGTACGGGCTTACGGAAGCGCCGATCATCACGATGGGCAGTATTCGCGATAGCGACGACCAACTCGCGCACACCGAAGGCCGGGCCGCGGGCACCACCCGGTTGCGACTCGTCCGACTCGACGGGCCCGATGCTGGTGTGGGGGAAGAGGGCGAGATTCGCGCCAAGGCGCCCCAGATGATGCGGGGATACCTCGATGCCACGCTCGACGCCGAGGCCTTTGACGAGGATGGCTGGTTCAAGACCGGCGATCTCGGCAAACTCGACGCCGACGGGATGCTCACCATCACGGGCCGGGTCAAAGACGTGATCATCCGGAACATGGAGAACGTCTCCGCCAAGGAGGTGGAGGACATCCTCTTTGGGCATCCTGAGGTGGCCGACGTGGCGGTGATCGGCATCCCCGACCCGAAGACGGGTGAGCGGGTCTGCGCGGTGGTGGTGCCGAGCGACCCGGCGGCGCCGCTGAGTCTCGCCGACATGGTGGCCTTCGCTCGGCAAGCGGGCCTGATGACCCAGAAACTGCCTGAGCGGCTTGAGATCGTGGATGCATTGCCGCGCAACCCCACCGGCAAGGTCCTCAAGTTCGAGCTGCGGACCCGCTTCGGCTCCTCCTGAACTGATCCCTGAACTCATCCCTCTCCCCCCCCAGAAAGTAGGAATTCTCATGGCTCTGCTGTCCGGCAAGGTTGCCGTCGTTACTGGTGCCGGACACGGCATCGGCCGAGCCCACGCGCTGGAACTGGCGAAGCACGGCGCCAGCGTGGTGGTCAATGACCTGGGCACCTCGGTGGCTGGCGATGGCGCCGACGAGAAAGCGGCCGACCTCACCGTGGCGCTCATCACCGAGCGCGGCGGTGCGGCGGTATCCAACTACGACGATGTATCCAACTACGACGGCGCTGGACGCATGGTGGCCCAGGCGGTGGAGACCTACGGGAAACTCGACGTGCTGGTGAACAACGCCGGCATCGTGCGCGACACCGCCATCTGGAACATGACCGAAGCCGATTTCGACTCGGTGATCAAGGTGCACGTGAAAGGCACCTGGGCGCCGTCGCATCACGCCGCCCGTCACTGGCGGGCGCGGGCCAAGGCGGGCGAGGCTTTCACCGGGCGGGTGATCAACACCACCTCGGGGGCCGGCCTGGTGGGGAACTTTGGTCAGACGAACTACGCCACGGCCAAGGCCGGCATCGCGGGATTCACTCAGACGCTGTCGCTTGAGTTGTACAAGCTCGGCGTAACGGTAAACGCCGTAGGCCCGGCCGCCGCCACTCGCATCACCGGCACCATGCCTGGTGCCCCGGCGGTCATCGAGGCCGATGACGTGCCCGAGGGGGAATGGAATCGCATGGATCCGGCCGTGTCGTCGCCGCTGGTGGCGTGGTTGGCCTCCGATGAGAGCCAGCATGTCACCGGTCAGGTGATCCGGGCCGTGGCGGAGGACATCGTGTGGATGGAGGGCTGGAGCGAAGGCGCCAAGTTGTCCAACGGAGGCCGGCGGTGGGATGCCGAGAAACTGGGAATGCAACTCGCCACGGACCTGTTCAAGACCCGCGCTCCTGGGCTGCGGTACTGACCATCGCCAGACCATGAGCGTCCTGGGGATTCTGGTGGGCCCGGGGGTCGTGCGGGCCAACTGCGTCGCGGGGCTGGCGGCCTTCGCCCGACGGGCCGGATGTGGGGTGGTGAACACGTGGGGGGCCAAGGGGGTGTTCCGCTGGGATGACCCCTTGCACTTCGGCACCGCCGGACTACAGGCGTGGGATTTCGACCTCGCCGGTCTCGGTGAGGTGGATGTGCTGGTCACCAGCGGGCTCGACCCCGATGAGGTGACGTCCCAGCCGTGGGAGGGTCGCGCCGAGGTGGTCGATGTGGCCCCTGAAGCGCTGGGGGCCTTTCGGGGCACGCTGCCAGCGGGTTGCACCGAGCGTCCCATGCTCTACACGGCCCTGGCCGCGGTGGTGGGGCCGATGTACGACCAGCCTGATTCACCACCGGCTCGGGCCGCGGGCCTGGCCGCCGCCCTTCCCGCTTCAGGGGTGGTGGTCGCCCGTCCCGGCCTGGTGGGATTCTGGATTGCCCGCACCTTTCCCACCGAGCGTCCCGGCAGTGTGCGGATCACCCCGACGGGCGAGGCCACCGTGGCCGATGAGGACTGGGCCGACCTCGACCTCAATCCCGAGGCGCTCGTAGCGGTGGCGGGTCCGATTGTGGCCTGGGGCGGGATCTCGCCCGACTCGGCCGACCGCTAGCGGTAGCCGAGCTTGCGGGTGCAGGCCGGCCAGCTTCCCCAGCCGGCGGAGCGCTGGAGGTTCTGGCCGATGGCGATCTGGGTTTCCCGACTGGCCTGGTCGGGGCGGCCGGTGCCACCCGCGCCGCGCCACGAGCTCAGGCTGAACTGGAGGCCACCGTAGTAGCCGTTGCCGGTGTTGATGGCCCAGTTGCCGCCGGACTCGCACTGGGCGAGTCGGTCCCAGGCCGCGGGATTGTTGGGATCGTTGAAGCCGCTACCGGTGGTGACCGGTTGCACCACCGGCGGGGGCGGGGGCGGGGGCGGGGGCGGCGGCGGAGGAGCGATGGTGGTGGGGGGAGCGATGGTGGTGGGGGGAGCGATGGTGGTGGGGGGAGCGATGGTGGTGGGGGGAGCGATGGTGATCGTGGCTAGTTCCGCCTGGGTGGCGAACTGGGCCCGGATCACGTCAGGGCGATCGGTGGTGCGATATGCGATGGGCCTGCTGGCGATGGGAGCGTCGGCTCCACCGGCGGTTGCGGTCACCAGGCCCACGGGGGCGGCGATGGCCAGGACGACCGCGACGCAGGTGCTGATGGCTCGGCGCGCGATAATCGGCGAGGGTTTGGTACTCGGGGGGTGGTACGTCCCATACATGTTGGGGGTGCCTCCTGCTTCAAGAGGGGCGCGCGCCGAACGAACAAGTTGATCGTCGGAATCACGGCGCCCCAGCGGCGGGCCGCGCTATGGCGGCTGGTGAGTGACACCAGGTTGGCATGTTCGCAACGAAATCGCAACAATATCCGGGTGTGATGTGAGTCACATGCCCAGTTTTAGGGGGAAGAGACCACGCTATGTGTCAAATCGTGGTCGAAATATGTCAGCGTTTGCGGGGCAAGCCGAGGCCGCGCCCGCTGATGATCTCGCGCTGGACTTCGCTGGAACCGCCATAGATCGTGGTGACGACCGCGTGGCGGAAGGCGTGTTCCACCAGGCCGCCGAGGACCGCGTTCGGCTCGGCTTCGGGGAGCAGACCGTCGGCACCGAGCAAGGCGAGGAAGGCGGCGGAGGCGCGCACGAACGCCTCGGTGATGAGGAGTTTGGCCATCGAACCCTCCACCTGGGGCATCTCACCGAGGGAGGAAAGCCAGGCTGCCCGGAACAGCAGCAGGCGACCCGCTTCGAGTTCGGTGCTGGCCCGGGCGAGCACGTCGCGTACAGCCGGGTCGTCGAAGGGGCGTGTGCCATCTCGGCCGGGTTCCCGGGCCCAGGTGGCCATGGCCTCTACGAGGCGGTCTGGTTCCCCCCAGTTGGCGGAGGTCCGTTCGTACACGAGCGCGGCGTGCATCACCGACCAGCCGGCGTCGATGTCGCCGATCCGAGCGGAATCGGGCACCTCGACGCCGCTGTAGAACGTGATGTTGGTGCGCTCACCTCCCATGGTCTCCACCGGCATGATCTCGATACCGGGGGTGTCCATCGGGATCAAAAACATGGTGAGACCCTGGTGCTTGGGCACATCGGGGTTCGACCGAGCGAGAAGGAACACGTACTGCGCCTCGTGGGCCATGGTCGTGAACATCTTCTGGCCCTCGATCACCCAGCCGTCGTCCACGCGGGTGGCTTTGGTGGCCACGGCAGCCACGTCGGACCCCGCGTCGGGCTCGCTGTAACCCAGGCAGCACATGGTCTCGCCGGCCAGGATGCCCGGCAGGACGGCGGCCTTTTGCTCCTCGGTGCCACACACGAGGAGGGTGGCACCCACCATGGCGGCGATGTTGAGGCCGTCGATGGGGGCCCCCGAGGCGTAGAGCTCCTGCATGAGGAGGCACTGGTCGATGGCGCTGCGGCCCAGGCCCCCGAACTCGGTGGGCCAGCCCGCCGCCAGGTAACCGCGCCCGCACAGGGCCTGGTGGAAATCCCAGTCGTGCATCGTGCCGGTGCGATGCGAGCGACGGATGATCTCGTCGATTGGTTGGGTGGCGATGAAGGCCTGTACCTCGCGACGGAAGATTTCGGTGGCCGGATCGAAACGGAAGTCCATGCCCGCCCGGGTGGGGCGGGGAGCGGCGGTGGTGTTCACTGCAGGGGCCGACGTTCCCCAGCGCCGTTGTGCGATGGCCTGTAACTCGTGGCGGGGGTCGCCCAGCAAGAGGCGGGTGGCCTTGGCGCGACGGAGGTGGAGTTGTACGTCGTACTCAAGCATGAAGCCATAGCCACCGTGCACATGGAGGCTGAACCCGGTGGCCTCCTCGGCCACTTCGCCACACCACCAGGAGGCCTGCGCCGCCAGTTGGGGGGCGGTGGGTTCGTTTTCGTCGAGGGCCCAGGCGGCCTCGTAGGCGAGCAGGCGACTGCTGTCGACGGAGGCATGGAGGTCGGCGAAACGGTGCTGAATCGTCTGGAACGAGGCGATGGGGGCATCGAACTGGTAACGATCCTTGGCGTAGTGCACCCCGAGATCCAGGCTGGCCCGGGCCAATCCGGCCTGAGCCACCGCAGTGAGGGCACGCCATTCGTCGAGGGCCCGGGCGTAGGCCGCGGTGGCGGCGCGGCCGCCAGCCACCGCGCTGCCGCCGGTGGGGTCCACGTCGGCGAGGGCCAGGCCAGCCAGCCCGCCTCGCGGGTCGCCGGCGCGGGCCAGCACGATGTCGTCGCCCGATTGGGCGATCACGATCGCGGCCACTGCCGCGTAGGCGGTGGGCACGGCACCGGGACCGGCGGCCAGACGCAGCGTGGCGGTGGCACCGCCGAGGATCTGCTCGAGCAGGTCCGTAGCGCCGAGTTGGGCCAGGAGCCGGGCCACCACTGCGGTTTCGATGAGCGGGACCGATCCCAGGTGGGCACCGTGGACTTCCACGGCGACGGCGAGATCGGTGAGGGAGGCACCGGCGCCACCATGGGCCTCGGGCACCGCCATGGTGGGAAGGCCCATCTGCACAATGGCCTGCCACAACGCGGGATCAAGGCCAGCCGCCTCGACTTCGCGAACGCGCTCTCCGGAAGACTTCTTGGCGTAGAGACGCCCGGTGGCTTCGCGTAGTGCATCCTGATCGGGGGTGAGGGAAAGATCCATGGCGTCTGCCTTGTGTTGCTGACGGGGTTACGCAGTGTGCCATCATCCTCAGCGTTATGGCAGATCGCGCCCCGCTGTTCTTGCACGAGGTAATCGACGTTACGGGGCGGGGTTCGAGGGCGTACATGGAGCACACGGTGGGCTTCGATGCTCAAGGCACCACGGACCGAGGTTTGGCACTGCTGGGCACCTGGGAGGTGGTGGGGACCACCGGTCGCTGGCCGCAGGTTCTCAACGTGTGGGAGATCGCCGGCTGGGATGGGTGGGTGCGCCTCGGTGAGGCCACCAATGTTCACAAAGAGGACAACGCGGCGCTGGCGCAGTGGTGGGATGAGGCGTACAAACGCCGTTCCGGGGGGTTCGACCGACTGCTGCGCGGGGCCCCGGGTTGTCCCACCAAGGCCGATCTTCTGGCGGCGGACACGCGGGGCAGTTGGTTCGTGCACGAACTGTCGGAGGTGGTTCCCGGCGCGGGTCCGGAGTACCTCGCCGCCACCGTGGCCGAGCGCGTGCCGGCTATGGCCGAGCGAGGCATCACCCTCGTGGGCCTTTACGACAGCGTGTTGATGGACACGGAGGTGTGCACGATCTGGGCCACCGATGTGCACTCCCATACCGATCTCCTTCGAGACGGCGACCCCTGGCCTGCTCGGGCCCGCACCTGGTGCACCCGATGGCGCGAAGAACTCATGACCCCCGGCCCCCGTTCCCCCCTCGGCACACAAGGACCTCCCGCATGACTACCCCAGCCCCCCTCGGCAGTATCCGGATCATCGAGTGCTCGATGCTCGGTCCCGGTGCCATCACCACCACCCTGGCCGACCTCGGTGCTGATGTGGTGAAGGTGGAGCCGCCCTCGGGCGACTACATCCGCCAGATGACCTGGCCCATCGTGGAGGGCACCTCGCTGATGCACCTGCATATCAGCCGCGGTAAACGCTCCATCACGCTCGACCTGCGGAGCGAGGAAGGTCGGGCCGTGTTCCTTGAGTTGGTGGCCAACGCGGATGCGGTGATCGAGGCCATGCGCCCCGGTGGCCTGGCGAAGCGAGGGGTGGGCTACGAGGCCTGTGTGGCGGTGAATCCGCGCATCGTGTTTTGCACCATCTCCGGGTACGGGATGACCGGCCCCTACAAAGACATGCCCAGCCACGGGATCGCCTATGACGTGTGGGCTGGTTTGGTGGCCCCGGAGATCACCGAGGAGGGGTTCTGCGCCATTCCTGAGCACCCGTCGGTGGGCATCCATGCCGGTCCGCTGTTCGGTGCCCTCGGCGTGCTGGCCGGGATCACCCGGGCGCGGGCCACGGGGGAGCCATGTCGTCTTGAGATCGCCCAGTCCGATGCGGCGGCGGCCATGGACTGGCTCCGCAGTGAGACCTACAAGGCCTACGAGCGACCCGAGTCCGAGGTAACCGGTAACAAGGCCGATAACTACGAGCGCCGGGCGCCGGGGACGGCGGGCATGCGAGACGGGGTGCGGTACCAGTTCTACGAGTCTGCTGATGGGCATGTGCTGTTCATGGCCTCGGAGCGGGAATTCTGGGAAAACTTCTGCAACGCCATCGACCGTCCGGATCTCTTCGAGCAACACCCGGGCTCGCAATACGCCGATCACGCCCGGGGCAACACGGCTTTGCGCGTCGAACTAACGGAGATCTTCCGTTCGCGTACGACGGCAGCCTGGTTGGAACTATCTACTCAGGCCAATACGCCGATCGCTCCGGTGAACACGCCCAAGACCTTGGCCGAGGATCCTCAGTTCCAGAATCGCCTGCCGTGGATTCCGAAGGAGGTGGTGGGTACCGATCAGGTGCCATCGCCGATCAAGGTCATCGATGAGGTATTGGCCCTTCCCACCAAGGCCCCCGACGCGGGCGAGCACACCGAGGCGGTCTTGCGTGATGTGCTCGGCTACGACGACGCCCGCATCGCACAGTGCCGCGCCGAGGGTGCGTTCGGGTGAGTGGGCTCAGGAACTGAGCGGGCTCAGCCGGAAGGGTTGGTCGAGCCAGCGTTCGAGGCGCTCGGCCTCGTGCTCCGATGGAGACCAGAACAGCGCGGCCACGCCCATGTCGGCGTCGGCCAGGCCCTGCAGGCATCGATTGAGGTCGTAGAGATGTCGGTTGGCGGCCCGGCCCTCTGAGGTGCCGGAACCGAGCAGCAGCGACCAGTCGTCGAGGAAGGGACCGAGGTCACCACCGAGTTCGGCCATCGCCACCAGTAGGCGCCAGGCTGGATGCCGCACCTGGGGGGGATGGCTGGCGAGGGTGGCGAGCCAAATGGCGGTGACGGCATCGTCGGTGGCCGCCTGTTCGTCGAGTGGCCACGACCCGGCCCCGGCCTGGCGAAACTTGCCGAACACCACCTCGGGTGGGGTGGTCAACTCGCCCCTGGCGAAGAGTTCGAGCACTCGCGGGAGAAGGGCCTGCACGTCCTCGGCGCAGCCCCAGGTACTAGTGGCGTGGGGAAGCCAGCGATCAATCGACGCGGCGCTCACCGCGCGAACCGGCCCGCCGAGCGCCGCCACTTCCTCCGGGGTCACGTCTGGCCGGCGAATCAGCATCGATGCGCCAAGGTGGTGCGACGCAAAGGCTCGATAGGTGCGCTCAACCGCCAGCACCACGAGTTGGTCGAGTTGAGTGGATTCGGTACTAGTGGCGTCGACCATGCGGCCCATGATGGCCCATGGCGGTGCTCCATTTCGACTTTGCTGTGAGGGTGGTGCGGATGGGGCCAATCCCGCCCCTTTTCTTCACCCTGGCGACGGATTCGGCAAGGGTGGCAAAAGGAATGGCTCAGGTCGTCCCGGTGGGAGAGGGTTCGAGGATCAGCATCACCGCCGCCAGAAGTTGCGGGCCCAAGGGGGTACCCAGGAGGCCGCAGAGATCGTGGGCGAGGGTGTCGAGAGATGGATAGGCACCGAGGCTCCAGCGGGCAAAGAAACCGTCGTCCATCCAGGTGCTGATGGCGGGGGGCAGGGGGCCATTGGGGAGGGAGAGCGGTGGCCGGGCATCGCGCAGTGCACTCCAACTCCAGCGACGGGCGTACTCGTGGGCCAAGGTGGCAAACGCCGACAGGTCCTCAATGGCCTTGCCGCCGGTGGCGGGGTGCAGGGCGGTGAGGGCGCCGAGGCAGGCTGAGGTGGCACGGCGTCGTTCCGGATCCGCCCACTCGGCCAGCACGGCATCGAGCCATCGGGTGGCCCAAAAGTGGTTCGTGGTGGCGGGGGCGGGCGGCGTGGGGACACCGAGTACGCGTCGGCAGAGGTCGGCGATCGTGCCCTGGACCGGGCCGGTGAGCACGGTGGCCACCTCCGCCACCCGCAGGACCGATGCCTCCTGGCCGTGCCGGTCGACCAGAAAGGTGGCGGTGATCTCCTCAGTCACCCGACCGGGTTCGTCGAGGTGGTGGGCCCGGCCCCGGGCGCGGATGCCGAAGGCCCACGAATCGGCTGGAGCGCTGAAGCCGGCCAGCACCTCGAACGGGTGCACCCCCACGGGCGAGGACCGCGCCCACAGGTTGATCTCGGTGCGGGGTTCACGCAGATACACCAGCACGTGGCCGGGCTCATCGGCGTAGGTGGTGTCGATCAGTTGACTGATGGTACTGAGGTGGTCCGACCTCGCGCGGTGCACACAGGGACGACGGGGAAATGGGGTGGGGGATCGCAGTGGACACCTCGCAGCGACGGTGGGTCGGGGAGGCGATCGGAAGATCGCGAGACCCTCAGCATGGGCCGCGTCGGGGGGTTCCCGATAGGGGGCAAATCGGCGGGGTTATGCCGGGATGGGATGGGCCTGCGTTTGGGGCTCGCTGACGCGGTCGATGCAACGAGAGGCGGTGCCCCAGCGACGTTCGGTGAGGACCCGGGCGAGGCGGGCATCGCTGGCGGCGTAGGCGTGCAGTGCCTCGTTGGAAAGGTCGTGGATCCGGGAGCGGTCCACCTCGATGGGCGACAACCCCACGAAGCGGGCGATGGACTTCAGAGAACACGAGATCCGCAAGGCCGGACCTACGTCGCTGCGGTAGAGGCGATACGCGTCGATGTGGCGGTGGCCGAACCAACTGGCTCGGTAGGCCCCTTCGTGGCCCGGGAGGGGGGTTTGGTGCATCGCCAGAGTGGGATCATGGTAGGTCCGGAGACCGAGATGGAGGCCATAGATGGCGGCGCGGTCCGCGATGAAAGGAAGGTCGAAGGCGGCGCCGTTCCACGTCGCAATCACGCCCGGTTCGAGGTCTTGGAGGCGCTGGTCAACGTCGAAGAGCAGCTGCTCCTCGGGTCCGGTAAAGATCTCTTCATACCCTGATGCCGCCAAGGCCACCGTCACCACGGCCGCCACGCTCGGATCGAGCCCGTTCTCGGTGGTATCTGTCTCGATGTCGAGTCCGTAAATCATCGGTCGCTGACGCATCTGCACCCCCGTACCTGCTGATTGCTATCACCCCTCACGCTAGAGAGTGCGCGCGCCAGCACGGTGGATGGGCGAGCGGCGGGGTTCCTTCAGCCGAGGCCGGGGATGGGTAGTCGGGCCAGCAAGGGCAGCCGCCGCGCCAACTCTGGTGTGAGTGCTTCATCGATCGACTCGATCTGAAACGTGACCGCCAGTTGTCCATCGCCGGGTTGCACATCGATGATCCGGGCCCCCTTGGGCAACGGGGGAAGGGGAAGGTAACCCCGGAAGAAGCGGATCATTGGCGTCGGGAGTCCCACGATGGTCATCCGCTGCGGGGCGAGACGAAGGAAGCGACCCACCACCTCTAGTTGAGCCAGTGTCTCGGTCATCTTGATCCCGCGGAGGCCAGTGGTGAGCAATACGCCCTCGGTGGTGAGCCGAACCCGGATCGGGAGATGGGTGGCCTGTGTCCACTGATCCACATATCGCTGACTCACGAAGGCCTGCAGCCGCACCGGGCCGGCTCGGAACCGGGGGGGAAAGCCCGGAACCACTCGTACATGCTCGGCTCGCACGACGATGCGGTCGAGCACCAGGCCCGACGCGAGCACCGCGGGGATCTCGACTTTCACCACATCAAGCTCGCCCCGCAACATCCCCCGGGGGGTGGCCTTTACCCGGGGACGGATCGGGTGGTCGAATACGCGTGACGATGCCGAATCGATGAGCCCCAGGAACGACGCGATGAGGGCCGGGCCGTCACCTTCCGACTCGGGAGGGGGGGTGAGATCGGACTGCACGGCGGAATCGTTGCGTTCCCTGAAGGTGCCGCGGGCATCGATAGGGGGATCCTCCATGGCAAAGGTCTACAGGCGCAGGGCCGCCAACGAGGCCACTTCGGAGCGTTCGCAGTGCGCCAGTCGGATGTGGCCGAAGAGTCTCTCGCCCTGGAAGGCATCGATGAGCACCGACACGGCGTTGTTGTGCTCGGACAGGTAGGGCGCATCGATCTGGCTGGTATCGCCGGTAAAGACCACCTTGGTGCCCTCGCCCACCCGGGTGAGGATGGTTTTGAGGGTGGTGGGCTCGATGTTCTGCGCCTCGTCGACCAACACATAGGTGCCATGCAGGGTGCGGCCCCGGAGGTAGGTCACCGCTTCCAGCGAAAGTTTCTCCCGCTCGGTGAGTTCCTCCAGCACGGCCCGGGCATCGGCATGGCTCCGGCGCTCGGTAAGAGCAACGAGGGCATCGTGTACCGCAGTCATCCAGGGATCGAGCTTTTCGTCGAGGGTGCCGGGCAGGAATCCGAGTTCCGCCTTTCCCACCGGCACGACGGGCCGGTACACGGCAACCTTGTCGTACAGCCGGGTCTCCACCACCTGCTCCAGACCGGCGGCGAGGGCGAGCAGGGTCTTACCCGTGCCGGCCATGCCATCGAGCGCAACGATGCGCACCTCCGGGTCCAACAACAAGTCGAGGGCGAACTGCTGCTCCTTTGACCGCGGCCGCAGCCCCCATGGCTCCGGTACCCGCTGCATCGGTTCGACTGCCCCATCGACATGGCGCACGAGCGCAGATTGACTGCCGGCCCGCAGTACGGCATAGCGATCATCGAGTTGTTCGTGCAGCGTGTCCACATCGCGTGGATCGAGCTCGCCGATCCCGACGGGGCCGTGGTGAGCGAAGAGGCAATCGATGCTCGCCGGCGTGACCTCAATCGTGTTCCAGCCCACCGGACGCTCAAAGGAACCTCGGCCGCGAATGCGCTGGTGCTCCATGGCCTCCAGGCCAAGTTGGGCGGCTTTGATACGCAAGGCGGCGTCGTTGGACACCACCACGGTGCGGCCATGCACCGCTTGGCCGAGCGCGGCGGCGAGGATGCGGTTGTCGTTCTTGGCGGGATCGAGGCCGTGCTCGCGAATCTCGTTCAGATGGAGGCCGTTCGTCTCGACCCGCAGCGTGCCGCCCCCTGGGAGAGACACCGGTGTGCGAATGTCGCCGCCGTTGGCGACGCGTAGTTCCTCAATGGAGCGGATCACCGCCCGGGCCGCCCGTCCCACGTCATCGATCCGAGACTTGTGCTGGTCGAGTTCTTCCACCACTACCAGCGGAATCACCGTGTCGGCCCCCGGGAAGGCGGTGAGCGAATCGGGATCGGAGATGAGTACCGACGTGTCGAGCACCATCCGCAGCACGGTGGTGGAATCGGACGCGTCGGAGCGCGTCGGGTCGGCGAGCAGATCGGTCAAGGAGCCCCCAAAAGGTTGGAATACAACGGCGGATGGAAGGTGCCCGGGGGCGGTTCTCCGGTGCGCCGGTGAGAACCGGTGCATGCGTGCCTCGGAGGGTTGGTCTGCCCGTTGGGTCACCGTTGCTCAGTGAACTCCAACCAAGGGGGGGAACGGTGGATGCCCCCGTAGTGGTGGCACGCGTTGCCGGTACGGGCTGGCGTTGGCGCCGCTTGCGGCCCTACGTCCGGGCTGATCTCAGTAGGCGCGAGCGAACTTGTCGATCTCGGTAGCGGAAACGCCCGTGGCCTCGATCAGTTCGTCCAAGGCGGCGCGGAGCCCATTGGCGATCGACGAGATGTCCTCGACCACATCCGGGCAGGCCAGCAAACCGAAGTCGAGGCGGTCCAGATAACTCATCACGGTGAGGTTGATGCCCCCGCCATCCATGATCGGCCCCACGGGGTAGTTGGCCACCATGGTGGCCCCGATGGAATAGAGCGGAAACGATGGTCCGGGCACGTTCGAGATCGTGACGTTGAACACGGGCCGATGATGATCGGCCATCTTCGTGCGGGAGTAGAGGCGGGCGGCGGTGCCCACGAGGGCCGGGGCGGCGAACTCAGCCCAGTCGCCGAGGGTGTCGGCCCCGATGGCCTGGTGCTGCACCTTCACCTCGGCCATACATTCATGGATCACCTTGAGTCGATCGATGGGGTCGTCGATGTCGGTGGCGAGCGACGTAAACATCGAGGTGATTCGGTTACCCAGCACGTCTTTTTCATCGTCGCTGCGTACCGACACCGGAACCATCGCCACCAACGGGCCATCGAGGTGTTCATCGTGCTGATCGAGATAGTGGCGCAGCGCGCCCGAACACAGGGCCAGCACGACGTCGTTCACCGTGGAGGCGGTGGCGTTCTTGACGGCCTTCACCGCCGGGAGCGAGAGCGTGGTGTAGGCAAAACTCCGTCGCGGGGTGAGGGCGGTGTTGAACGACGTGTGCGGTGCCGAGAACGGGGAGGGTGGCGGCACGAGATGCGGTTCCTCGCGGTTGCGACGACGCAACGCCAAGGCCGCGCCGGCCGTCTTGTTCAGCGCCCGGGCCACCCGAACGGGCTGGCGAACCAGCGAGTTGGCGGCATAGCCGAGGAGTTCGAGATCGGTGGGAATGCGGTCGGGTACCCAGGGCGTTTCCGGCTCGTGGAGCGCCACCTCGGGGGTGAGGTCCAACAGGGCCACCGTGAGTTCGTTGCCTGCCGCTCCATCGATGGCGGCATGGTGCACCTTGGAAAGTACGGCCACGTTGCCATCTTCGAGTCCTTCGATCACCCACACCTCCCACAGCGGGCGGGTGCGGTCGAGGGCGAGGGCCGACAGCCGCCCTACGAGGGTCGCCAGCTGTTCGGGGGAGCCGGGGGCGGGCAGGGCCGTGCTGCGAATGTGGTAGTCGATGTCGAAGTCGGGGTCTTCGATCCACAGCGGGTGGTGGAGACCGAAGGGCACATCCACGAGGCGACGGCGAAACGGCGGCGCCATGTGGAGCCGTTGGCCGTAGACCTCTTTCACCCGCTCCAGGGTGATGCCGCCATCGACCGAGGACGGATCGAGGATCATCAACCCCGCCACATGCATGTGGGACGACGGCGTCTCTAAGTAAAGGAAGGAGGCATCAAGCCCTGTGAGTCGCTGCATCGAAGTCTCCAGTCGGGTACCCGGCCATGTCTACTACTGCGGTGAAGCCGGGGTAATTCAGGTTTCCAGCGTCACGGTGGGCTGACCTTGTTGGACCACCAGCGTGCCCGGGAGGCCGAGGACGTCAACCTCGTCCCGGCCGAGCCCCTCCACCCGCATGGCCACCATTTCCCCTTTGTGGGCGCCGGCCAGCACGGTGAGTTCGAGGCCGAGGGCATCACCCGGGCCGACCCGCTCGCTATCCACCACGAAAACGTCGTAGGTGCCGTCCTCCAGCATTCCCCCACCGTAGGGACTCATCGGCGCGAGACTCAAAGGGTGACCGAGGGCACGGGGCGCTTATTGGTAGCCAAACCCATGTTGGGAGATCCCAACTTCGAGCGCTCGGTGATTCTCATGCTCCAGCACAACGCGGACGGGGCCCTGGGTCTCGTTCTGAACCGACCCACCGATGTGTTGGTGGCCGATGCCCTACCGGGGTGGGAAGTCATCGCCACCGATCCCCCGGTTCTGCACATCGGCGGCCCGGTGGAGGAGGAGAGCGGGTGGTGCCTGGCCCGGATCGAAGATCCGGGGTTGTTCCCCGGGTTCGTCCCGGTGATCGACAACCTCGGCCTGCTCAATTTCGACCTTGAACCGGCCGATGTCGCCGGATCGATCCGCACCGCCCGGTTCTACGCCGGTTATTCCGGTTGGGGGCCGGGCCAGCTCGACCACGAGTTGGCCCTCGACGACTGGTTCGTGCTCGAGGCCGAGCCCGACGACCCGTTCTGCCCCGATGGCGCCACGCTCTGGACCCGCATCCTGAGCCGCCAAGGCAACGACATCGCTCGGCTAGCGCACTTCCCCATCGACCCCAGCCTCAACTAGAGGTTGACCATCAGTTTGAAGGATTCGCCCTGGGCGATGTCCTCGGCGTCGTCTCGTTCCTCGAGGCGATGCACCACGCCTTGGGCGAAGATGGAGCGCTGGTCGGCTATCGCGGCGGCGGTGGCTCGCTCGTCGATACCCATGGTGGAGCGGAGTTGGCTGGCATGGGCATAGAGACCCGCCAGTTTCGCATCCGTAAAACCGGCCACGTCCTCCACATGATCGGCCTCGTCGGCCTCGAACAGCAGCAGGGCATCGGGCCGGTGGGGGGGAAGTTGTTGCTCCGGAAAGAAATGGGGATCGCGGGCCGCCACGATGCCTTCCACGGCGAGGAGTCCGGCGTGGCGATGGTCGGGGTGGAGGCGATAGCGCTTCCAGGGGTCATGGCCCAGCACCACGATCGGACGAAGACGACGGATCCAGTACGCCACCTCCCCGCGCTGACGCAGGCCCGAGTCGAGTTCGCCATCAGGCCACGGGAGGAAGACGCACTCGCCGGTGGCGCCCAGGGCCAAGGCGGCGGCTCGCTGCTCGCTCTGGCGGGTCACGATGAGCGCGGCCCGGTCGGTGGTGGGGTCCCAACTGCCTTTCGAACCGTCGGTACACACGAGGTGGTGCACCACGGTGCCCGCCGCCGACCACTTGGCGAGGGTGCCGCCCGCGCCGAACTCGATGTCGTCGGGGTGGGCCCCGATGGCCAGAGCGATGGCCGGAGTGGGCAGGTTGTGGCTCACGGAGTCTCGGCGAAGGAAGCCGTGGGTAAATAGGCGGGCGGGTGGAGGACCGGCGGCACTTTGAGGTCGACGGGTACGTCCACATCCCAGCCCAGGGCCGGGTCGGGTACGAGGCGCACGATGAGTCCTCGTCGGCGCGCCTCGGCGCGGTGGGCGGTGAAACTCCCGGCACCGTAGGCAAAGGCGAACCTGGCCTCGGCGGGCACGCACGCCACGTTGGTGCCGTCACCGTGGCGATCGGGCACGAGGGTGACGCCGTCGCCGTCGGCTAGCCACGCGAGATCGGTGGCGAGGGGCAAGTCGGCGTGGGCCACCACCACTCGCGCCACGCCCCGACGCGCCAGATGGGCCACCCCGGCCGCCACCGCGCCATTGAGGCCCAGGTTGGGAGTCCAAATCGTTTCCGCGCCAGACTCCTGCGCCCACACCCGCACGGCATCGTCATCGCAGACCACCGCCACCCGCAGGCCCCCGGCGGCACGAAGAACCGTGGCGGCCATGGCGCGGGCCAACGCTTCGCGCTCGGCGGGTTTTAGAGCCGGGTCGAGCCGCCGCTTGGCCTGGGAGAAGGATTTCACGGGCACCAACAGCGCCGCGGTAGGGCTTATCGACACGAGAGGTGGCCTGTCGCTCATCTTCCCAACCTAACGGGCGGCGAGAGTTCTATCCTCCCGGCCATGCCTATGCAGATTGCGGTTATCGGAGCCGGCTCGTGGGGGACCACCGTGGCGCACCTGTGTGCCAAGAACGTTCCCACCACGCTGTGGGCTCGGCGGGACGACATCGCCGCCGAAGTGCGCGACGCCCACGTGAATACGACCTACCTGTCCGGTTACACCCTCACGCCATCGCTTCACGCCACGGCGTCCTTGTCCGAAGCCGTGTCGGGCGCCGATGTGCTGGTGATGGGGGTGCCCTCACATGGGATGCGCCAAGCCGCCCGGGATCTGGCGGGGTTCCTGCGGCCTTGGGTGCCGGTGGTGAGCCTGGCGAAAGGATTGGAAGAGGGCAGCCGCTTGCGCATGACGCAGGTCTTGGCGGAAGAACTCCCCGGCCATCCCTGTGGGGTGCTTACGGGCCCTAACCTCGCCAAGGAAATCTTGGGAGGCGATGCGGCCGCGTCGGTGATTGCCATGGAGGACCCGGTGATCGCCCAGTCGTTGCAGGGAGTGTTCGCCTCTGATCTGTTCCGGGTGTACACGAACCCCGACGTGGTGGGTTGCGAACTCGCCGGTGCCCTCAAGAACGTGATGGCTATCGCTTCGGGTATGGCCGATGGGCTTGGCACTGGCGACAACACCCGCTCGGCGGTGATCACGCGTGGTCTTAGTGAACTCACCCGACTGGGCTGTGCGATGGGCGGTCAGCAATCGACCTTCGCTGGCCTGGCGGGTATGGGCGACCTCATCGCCACCTGCATTTCGCCGCACAGCCGCAACCGATACGTGGGGGAGCAACTCGGCCGGGGCCGCGCCATCGAGCAGATCATCGCGGAAATGAACATGGTGGCCGAGGGCGTGAAGACGTCACGGGTGGTGATGGAACTGGCGGCGGAACACAATGTGGACCTGCCCATCGCTGAGTCGGTCTTCATGGTGGTCCATGACGGCGCCCTGGCGGCCGAGGCCTATCGGGGCCTGCTAGGGCGGAATGTGAGTTCGGAGATGCACGGGATGCCCTAGGTCTGATTCGATGGGAGGGTGCGCCCGCGATCTCGTCCCGTTCCCGGTGAGGGGTGGGTGCAATCCCGGGGGGATGGGCGTTGGACCACCGTGGGGAACCTGGATGGGGCCACGCGCTGGCGGGTGGACCCGGCTGGTCTGGTCCAGACTGAGGGGGCGGCATGGTCGCTGGACTGGTGGATCGGGGCGGAGGATCGCTGGCATGTGCCCGCCCGGGAAGCCGCCGTGCGCCAAGAACTGCTCGGGAACGCTCCCGTGGTGGTCACCCGCGTGAAAGTGCCGAGCGGCGACGCCGTGCAGCGGGTGTATGCCGCCCGGGATGCCGCCGGCCAGGAAGCCCTGGTGGTGGAGATCACCAACGAGTCGACGGTGCCGTTTGCGGTGGCGTTGGCGGTGCGGCCCTACCCGGTGGACGGGCCGGGTCGGGTGGAGCGGATTGAGCTAGCCAACTCCATTGTTCGCGTCGACGGGAAGGCGGTGCTTTCGCTGTCGCGATCGCCGGGCCGTATGGCAATGTCCACCCGAGCGGGCGGCGACTCCGCGGCCATGGTCTTCGCCGGAGATGCCACCGTGGTGGCCCCGAGCGACACGCGTTGTGGGCACGGTCTGGCCCAGGGGGCCCTGCTCTTTCCCTTGGCCCACACCGCCACCCTGCGGGCGGTGCTGTTGGTGGCGGAGGCCCCGGTGGATTTCGACGCCTTGCCCGACGCCGAGAACGTGGCCAAGGGATGGGGTGCACACACTCGCGCCGGGGCTCGCTTTGAGGTACCCGAGCGGCGGGTACGAGAAGCGGTGCTGTCGAGTACCCGGTTCCTTCTGCTGGGTCCGGCCGGGCCGATCGAAGCGGCCGCTCTCGACCTGGCGGGCTTCGCGGAGGACGCCGCGCGCGCCTTGCTCCAGGACCCGATCCAACTCGTGGAGCGCGGTGGTAACGCCCTGGCCGCGCTCGCGGCGCTGGGGCAGCACTGGGCTCTCACCCGGGATGCCACCTTCGCCAAAGAGGCTACGGAACTGGTGGCGGCGCTGGTGCCCCGCCTGCCGAAGGGGGCGGGGGCGGTACCCGCTACGGTTTTGTTGCACGCGGCCGGTCTACTGACCGATGCCGGGGAGGACCGGGCGGCCAAAGACATGCAAGCCCTGGCCCAGCAGGTTGGTGGGCCCGATGGGTCGCAAGTGGATGACCTCACCGAGCGACTGGCGGAGGCGAGCAGTACCTGGACGTGGCCGGGGGTTCACGGTGGCCACGACCTTGCCGCCCATGCCGCCTTGGTCACCCTGGTCCGGGCCCGTCTTATCCAAGAGGTGCCCGGTGGACTCGCTCTCAGCCCGGGCATTCCCGAGGCCTGGCTGGGCCAGGGATGGGAGGTGCACGATGCGCCGACCGGCGCCGGGCGGTTGTCCTACGCCATCCGCTGGCACGGTGAGCGCCCGGCCCTGCTCTGGGAACTGGATCCCCATGATGGGCTTGGCCCGGTGCGCCTCACCACCCCCACGATCGATGCCGCGTGGTTCAGTACCGAACGCTCCGGCGAAGCGCTCCTGGCCCCCGTGCCGGTTCCTGAACGCCCGGCCAGGTCGCGCGGCCTCAGCATTCCGGTGGTCATTGAGCCAATGTCTCGACGGGAGCCGGAGTGAGCACGAGTTCGAACCCATCGAGGACTGAACTCGGGAAAGTCCTCGCGGCCATGGGGGTACCGTGGCCGGACATCGATGAGGCGCAGACGGACGGGACGCTGCTGCTGTTGGCCATCGACCATCTCGCCCTTGGTCAACCCCTTCAGTACGACCTCGCCGCCGCCTGCGCCGCCACCGGGTTACCGGCCGAGGAACTCCGTCATATTTGGCGGTCGCTGGGTTTCCCGGAGCCACAAGCCGGTGAATCGATCTTCTCCGATATTGACCTTGCGAACCTCACCGCCATGGCAGACCTGATGCACAGTGGGGCTGTTAGTGAGGAGGTCACCTACGGAATGACCCGCGTGATCGGCTCGTCCATGGCTCGAGTTGCCTTGGCCCTGATCGATGCTATGAGCGCCGGGAGTGGAGCGAGCGCCGCCGCTGAAGTCGACGACCTCGGCGACCAAGTCTTTGGACCGGTGACCAGCGAAGTAGGGGACTTGCTGCCGATGTTCCCGATCGTCCTCGAACAGGTGTGGCGCCGACATTTGCAGGCCGCCGCACGCCACCGTCGGCTTCGCGGTGATCAGGAGGACAGCGCCGGTCTTATCGTCGGTTTTGCCGATCTCGTTGGGTTTACCGCCCTGGCCCAGCAGGTGACTGACGAGGAACTGGCGGCGGTCGTGGACCGGTTCGAACGGTTGGCCTACGACGTAGTCATCGCCGGCGGTGGCCGGGTGGTGAAGATGATTGGTGACGAGGTGATGTTCCTCGTGGAGGATCCGGTGGCCGCCGGCGAGATCGCCCTCCGGCTGGCTGATGCCTCGCGCGACGCCGCCGAGTTGTCTGACGTTCGGGTGGGGCTCGCTCTCGGGCCGGTACTCGAACGAGAAGGTGATGCCTACGGGGCCACCGTGAACCTCGCCAGTCGCGTTACGGGTATCGCCTATCCGGGCACGGTGGTGGTCTCGCCCGAACTGCGCTTAGCGCTCGAAGATCATCCGAACTTTGCTTTCAAGAACATGCGGCCGCGCTCGCTCAAGAGCCTCGGACGGGTACAACTCTCGGTGCTGCTCCACGCCCACGATGCTCCGAACACCATCCGGGAAATAATCGACGAACGTCGAGGCCAGATGCGGGAGGCGATGCGAGAACGTCTCGCGGAATGGTCTTCCAGCCCTGCCGCTGAGGCCGACTCAGCCCCTGAGGGCCAGGTCGGCCTCAGCGGGCCGGAGAGCGGAGCGAAGGCCTACTGACCGACGGCCGCGGGGCGCTTAGCCGTTGGGGTATTTCGGAGACGGGCCATAGGTATTGGTGGCCTTCTCGCTGTCTAAGACGTAAAAGACGATGAGAACGATGGCTCCGATGCCGGTGAGAAGGAGGAGGAGCCACCAGCCTGACTTGCCGCTGTCGTGGAGGCGGCGGATTTGGACACAGATGTTCGGGATAAGTACGGCCAATGCATAGATGCTCACGAACAGCTGTTGATTCCAGATAAGAGGAAGACCTAAGAGAGATGAAAGTGCGCCCAGAATGATGGCGATGACCAGGTTGGCCAGAACGAAGTACCAGAACTCAGCGCGGCGAGCCCGCCCGGTGGGGTTGGCGTAGTTGTCAACGACAACGGACTTCCAATTTCCCCACAAAGAGTTTTTTTGCATGGTTGGCGCCTTCCGGGAATCGCGACTGTTGCGAAGATGGGATTCTGCGTGAGAAGCCAAAGGTTACGGAAGGGTCTCCCTCGCCGGGCGGATGCTACCGAGATCGACGAGCCCGACTTCCCTGCGGTCAGTCCTCGCTGATCGCCGCCGTGGCGATCTGCCAGGGGCCGAGGGTGAAGTGGTTGGCGAAGGCCTCCACTCGCCGACCCCGCAGATCGACGAGGGATCCGTGCCGCCCGTCGAGGCCGACGGTGGTGGTCTGCGCGCTCGGGTTGAAGACCCGCACATGCAAGGCGCCGGCCTCGCGGGTGACGGCGCTCACCTCCACCCCGGTGATCAGCAGCGCTTGCCCCTGAGTGGCGGCGGAGTCGACGTGACCCCCGCCGCGGGTAACCAGAAGGGGGAGGAAGGCATCGTCGACCACCGCGTACGGGTTGCGACCACCAACGTGAAGCGCGAATCGGGCTTCGACGCGATGCTGCGATTGGGGGGCTTCCAGCGGGGTCAGCGGACCCGCTGGGAGGGCCCGAGTGGTCATCGGACCCTGGGAGAGCATCCCGGTGCAGCGCAGGAGGGTGAGGGCGAGGGCCCCGGCGGTGGTGGCGGTGGCATCCAGGTCGATGAGTTCGTATTCCAGGAGGCCTTCGTGCGCCACGGTGAGGCCACCGGCCGACACGAATCGGCGGCTTGGGTAGGTGGGGATGCCCTGCTCGGTGACCCCCCCCTCGGCGCAAAGGCCGCGCTCGACGGTGGCGAAGGCACATTCGGCTAGCGAGCCCTCGGCGCGCTGGGGAAGCGGGAGATGGACCCGCAGGCGATGGTCACGTACACCGTGGTTGTCGAATTCGATGTGCACGCGCACAACATCGTCGCCGGCGTGCAGTTCGAGGGTGGTGCGCACCTCAACGGGGTGGGCGCCCACTCGCGCTTCGTCTTCGATGTGCGTGGGGAGCACGTAGGTGCGCAGAATCTCTACCCGGGCGCGTACTGGGCCGGCTTCCAGCACGTTGGTGGTTACCGAGCGCGCCGTGTCCACCACGGTCTCCATCCTCGGTGGGGACCAGTTGTAGGTATCGCCGTCGTCGCCGCCGTCTACGAGTTGACCGAAGCCCTTCACGCCATCGATGGCGAAGGTGCCCTCTGTTGGGTCGATCTCAATCGTGATCGCACCGTTGGTCAGGTGTAACTCGTCGGCGCTGACCGGGTTGGTGGTGACCGAAGCGCCGGTCCAGGCCTGCCAACCGAAGCCAGCGACGTTGGCAACCTGACCCAGCACGGTCACGGCCGCCCGATTCGACACTCGCACCCGCACTCCTTCGCCCGCGTGGTTCTGGCGCAGATCGGTCAGTGCCCTCCGCACCGGCGGGGTAACCAGCGTGCCGGCGGGTTCGCGCTCCACCCGGATCAGTTCGGTTCCGTCGGATGCATCAATGCTGAAGGCGGTGATGTTGCGGGCGTACTCCAACTCGCTCACCATGATCGTGGCGACCTCCGTCGTGATGCCCTCCATCAGCACCCGCTCCGCCGGTCGGGCCGACACCAGTTGGCATCCCTCGGGTACCTCGGTACCCGGGAAGCGCATCTCCACCACCCCGTGGCGGGTGCGGGATGAACTGTTCACGATCACCGGCACGGTGCCATCCACCCCGATGGTGGCCCCGAGCGAGTGGAGGGCTCGGTCAGTAAGACCGTCGGCGATCTGACTGGCCTCGGCAAAGCGATGGAGGACCGCCGCCCCCACGGCATCGGCGGAACAGGCGCAGATGGAGTCGTGGGCGCTGTTGCGGATCACCTCGAGCCAGGCTTCATCGAGCAACGCACCGGGCCAGTCGGCCGCCGGGAGGAACAGCGCGGAGAGGGGCTCGGCTTGGCGTTCAAGGGCTCGTTCGGCCCGGGCCGCAGCCTGTTTCACATCCACCCGATTGGAGCCCACGCCCATCAGGAGGTTGGCCCGCGCCCCTGAACGCAGTTCGCCGGTCCAGGTGGGCAGTCCTTCGGTCGGGGCGGTGGTGACGTGGTCAACCAGCGAGCCGATGCGCAGTTCGTAGCCGGCGTCGAGCGCGTTGGCTTCGGCCACCACCCGGCCCAGCCACGACTGCGGCATGAGGTGGTCGGTGCCGTTCATCCACAAGATGGGCCCGGTAAGCAGATCGCCCTGCTCCTCCTCGAACTCACCGATTCGCCGCAGTAGGGCGGACGCATCGTTGGGGACCAAGGCACCGTTGCCGTAGCCCAACGGGAGATACTCGGCCCGCACGGTGGAACCGTCGGGGGCCGACCACCAGAACCCAGTGCGGTTGATGGCCGAGGGCACCCCGCGCCACACCACCGTGTGCTCGAAGCCAAACAGGCGGAGGATCTGTGGCATCTGGGCCGCATGGCCGAACATGTCGGGTAGGTAACCGACCTCCATGGCCCCGCCGAACTCGGCCGCTACGGCCAATCCACGCGCCAGGTTGCGCACGAGGGTTTCGCCGGAGACAAGGAACTCATCGGGCAGCGTGTACCACGGGCCCATCGCCAGGCGGCCGGTGGCGGCCAGGGCCCGCAGCCGATCCTCGGCCTCGGGCCGCACGGCCAAATAGTCCTCCACCACGGCCATCTGGCCGTCGAGGAGGAAGTGGGCGTAGGCCGGGTCGGTTTCGAGTTGGGGTAGGAGCCCGTCGAGTAGGTCCACCAGTTTGAGGCGGAACGACTGGTACGGCAGGTACCACTCTCGATCCCAGTGGGTGTGCGGAATGATGTTGACGCGTCGAGCCATGAGGAGCAGGTGTGGGTGGTTACGTTGTGTCGTTACGGCGAGGGGTTTTTGTCGATCACGATGCCGAGGGTGTCGGCGCGAGCGGCGGGCCAGTGGAGGTTCAGTCGCTCCAGCGCCTGAAGCATGATCGTGGCGGCGGCCCAGTCTCGGTACCACTTGCGGTCCGCCGGGATCACATGCCACGGGGCTGGCTTGGTGTTGGTGCGGGTGAGCATTTCGGCGAAGGCGGCGTGCCAGTCGTTCCAGTGGGCCCGGGCCTGGAGGTCACTCGGCTCGAACTTCCAATGTTTGGAAGGCGTATCGAGCCGGGCCTGGAGGCGTTTCTTCTGTTCGTCCTTCGACAGATGAAGAAAGAGTTTCACGATGGTTGTGCCCTCGTCGGCCAGCATGGATTCGAAGGCATTGATGTGGGCGTAGCGCTTCCGCCAGTGGGTTTCGGGGACGAGTTGTAGGACACGGACGGCCAGCACGTCTTCGTAATGGCTGCGGTCGAACACGCCGATCTCTCCCCGGGAGGGGACGTTGGCGTGCACCCGCCAGAGGAAATCTCGAGCCAGTTCGGCTTCGCTGGGGGCCTTAAACGACGTGACCCTCAGGCCGGCGGGGTTCACGGAGCTAAAGACCCGGTTGATGGTGCCGCCCTTGCCCGACGTGTCGATGCCCTGGAGCACGACCAGCACCCTTTCCTGTTGGCGAGCCCACAGGATCTTTTGCAACTCGGCGATCCGGGCAGTGAGCAGCGCCGTGGCCTGCTGGGTGCCGACCTTGTTCCCGGGGGCCGCCGAGGCGTCGTCGGTGGCGAAGGTTTGAAGATCAACCTTCGTACCCAACGGGAGGCGGTGCGGGAGGCGGTTGCCCATCAAGGGTGAGTCTAGGAGACACTGTTGGGTGTGTGCGATCTGTTGTGTGCGTTACCCGGGGTCACCGGCGCCTCCACCCTGTTCGCCAAGAACAGCGACCGCCCTCCCGGTGAGATCCAGGTGTTCGAGCGGTTCCCGCCGCGTCGCGACCGTCCCGGTACCGCCACCACCTGGGTGGAGGTGCCGCCGCACCCGGCTGTCACGCTGGCGGTGGTTGGTTCCCGGCCGAGTTGGGGTTGGGGGTTGGAGCACGGCGTGAACGAAGCGGGGGTGGCGGCCGGTAACGCCTCGATTTACACCACGGCCGACCCACGGCGAGCCCCCGACGGGCTCACCGGGATGGACCTAGTGCGACTGGCCCTCGAACGCGCCGTCACCGCCACCGCCGCCGTGGAGATCATCGGCGACCTCATCGCCACGGTGGGTCAGGGGGGATCGGGTCATGAAGGGGGGCGGCGCCCCTACTGGTCGTCGTTTCTTCTGGCCGATCCGCAGCGGGCGTATGTGCTGGAGACCTCTGGAGCCGAGATGGCCGTGGAGTCGGTGGTGGATGTGCGGGCCATCTCCAACCGCACGACGATCGCCGCCTTCGACGCCGTTCATCGTCACCCCCGACAGCCGGTGGAGGTGCGGGTGGATCCGCGCCTGGCCGCTTCGGTGCACGCCCTGGCAGCCCGGCCGGTCGACGTGGCGGGCCTGCAGGCCCATCTCTCATCCCACCAGGGCGGCCCCGATGGTTGGACGATCTGTATGCATGTAGACGACCCCGATCATGGCGAAGTGACGGCGGCGTCGATGGTGGCCGAACTGCACGGCGACGCGCCTTCGGTGGTGCACTACCTCGTTGGTCATCCGTGCACGGGGCGATACGAGACCATGGAGATCTGAGGTCATCGGCCCGCCATCGGCGGGGTCGGTAGAGTCTGGGAGGTGCCTCCGACTCGCTCCACTACGAGGGTGAGACCGGGGAGTGTGCCCACCCTACGCAAGGCGCTCACGGCGTCGGCGCCCTCCTTGGCGGTGGAACGTAGGCTCTGGGCTGAGGGCCATGATGTGGTGGTGGGGATCGATGAGGTTGGTCGGGGGGCGTGGGCCGGGCCTCTCACCCTGGGCGCGGCAGTGGTGCCGAAGGACCGACGCGTCAACAAAATCCGGGATTCGAAGATGCTCACCGAAACTGAGCGCGAGGCGATGTTCGACCGGATCGCCACCTGGTGTGTGGCCTGGTCGGTGGGGCATGCCAGCGAGGAAGAGTGCGACGAACTGGGTATGTCCGAGGCCCAACGATTGGCGGCCCGACGCGCTCTTGATGCCCTCGGACTCCCCGCCGATCGGGTGCTGCTGGATGGGAACTGGGATTTCGTGGGAGAAGGCACCAGCGAGTTGTTAGTAAAGGGAGACGCCCACTGTCTGTCGATTGCCGCCGCCTCGATTCTGGCCAAGGTCACCCGCGACCGCATCATGCGGGCCGAAGCGGAGCATCGCCCGTACTGGAATTTCGAACGCAACAAGGGGTACCCCTGCCCCCGGCACAAGGTGGCCCTCCAGGGCATGGGGCCATCGGCCATTCACCGCCGCAGTTGGGTGTTTATGGATGATCTTCCGTGGGCCGGTGTGCCGCGTCTGGTTCCGCCCGCGCCCCTTCGCCCGGCCCGGCGCGGTCAAACGGCGCTGTTGTGATGTCCGACGATGACGCAAGGGACCTCGAGGCAGACTTGCGCCGCACCCTCGCCGATCTGCAGGCGCTGTCCCTCGAGGCCACGGCGTGGGTTGCGGTGCTCGCCGATCTCAATCGAATCGCCGATGCCTTGGAGGCCGAGGCGGATGCCATGACCCGCGCGATGCTGCTTTCGCTGTCCCAGGCTGCCTTCGAAGGCAAGGTGCGCCAACGCCTAGCGGGGGCGGACGGACGCGCTGCGCTCGTGATTGCCACCAAGCCCACCAGTGCTCTGCCGGTAGTGGGTGCCCTCAGCGCGGTGGCCCTGATCGGGGTTGGATATCTACTCGGCGGGCCCTCGGTTGCGCTGCTCGCGGGGGGGTTTGCTCTGTTCATCTTTGGCGTGGCGCTGGCCGGCACTCACACCACCAAGGACCGTGTCGACCGAAGCCGAACACCGGTGGCAGGACCCGAGGCCATCGAGGTTGCGCCTCGGGTGGTTATCGATGCCATCAGGCGAATCGAAGGGCTCCTATGACCGGAGCGTTGTCAACTCCCCACGGCTTGGTGGTCGGAAAGTTTTATCCGCCCCACGAAGGTCATCACCTTCTGATCAACACGGCGGCTGCTTGCAGTGACCGAGTTACCGTGCTCGTGCTATCCCACGAGGTGGAGTCGATCCCTCACCGGGATCGGTTGGCGTGGCTACGCGAAATTCATGCCCATCAAGGGAACGTGACCTTCGTAGGAGTGATCGACGACCATCCCGTGGACTTCAGCGACCGCGCCCTGTGGGACATCCACGAGGCGGTGTTCCGAGCGGGGGTGGCGGCGGTTACCGTCGAGGCGGTCACCGCCGTGTTCAGTTCCGAGGAGTACGGGCCGGAGTTGGCCCGGCGTTTCGGTGCCATCGCGGTGCCCGTCGATGATGATCGCGGCTTGGCCCCGGTGAGCGGTACCGCCGTGCGGGCTGACCCGATAGCCCATTGGCATCGGATGATGCCTCCGGTACGGGCCTGGTTCGCTCGCCGGGTCGTGGTGCTGGGAGCGGAGTCCACGGGGACCACCACCATGTCGCACGCGCTGGTGGATGCCCTGCGGGCGCGCGGGGGTGCCCACGGGCGCACCCAATGGGTTCCGGAGCACTGCCGGACTATGGCCGTGGCCAAGTTGGCCAAAGACCGCGCCAATGCCGTGCTCGCCGGGGTCGCACCCCCGGAGATGGCCGAACTGATCTGGCATTCCGAGGAGTTCGTGGTGATGGCCGAGACACAGAACGCCCTCGAAGACGCGGCGGCCCGTTCGGGTGGTCCCGTGCTCGTGTGCGATACCGATGCCTTCTCGGTGTCGATCTGGCACGAGCGCTACATGGGTGTTAGCAGCGCCGCGGTGGATGTACTGACCCGCCATCATCCCCTCTACCTGCTTACCCACGATCACGATGTCCCCTTCGAACAGGACGGATTTCGTGATGGTGAGCTGATCCGCCCCTGGATGACGAGTCGATTTGAGGAGGCATTGAGCCAGAGCGGCCGACGGGTACTGGTGCTCGAAGGGTCTTTCGAGACGCGGTTGGACCTGGCCCTGGGCGCCATCGACGAGATGCTCGATCAGGGATGGAGCCTGGCCGACCCCCTCACCCCCGCATCTTGATTCCAACCGGGTCGATGTGGTGCTCTGCGCGCCCATAATGGTTGTGATGTTGGGACCGACTGGTAGGCCATCACGATGACCAGCCCCCCAGAGGAACCCACGCGGCGGGAAGCCACCCAGGCGCGCTACGCGGCGGAACGCCAAAAGCGGCTACGAGCCGACGGCAACGACCAGTACCTAGAGATGACCGGGCCCTATGCCCACTACCTCCACGACCCGTACACCACCGTCACTCCTCGGGCTCCCTTGAGCGACGATGTGACGGTCGCTCTCATCGGCGGTGGCTTCGCCGGGCTCATCACCGGCGCCCGTCTCGTGCAGGCGGGTATCACCGACGTGCGCATCATCGAAAAGGGTGGCGACGTGGGGGGCACCTGGTACTGGAATCGCTACCCCGGTGCCCAGTGCGATGTGGAGTCGTACATCTATCTGCCGCTCCTGGAGGAAACCGGCTACATCCCGGGCGAGAAGTACGCCTACCGGCCGGAGATCCAGGAGCACTGCCAGCGCATCGCCACGCACTTCGGTCTCTACGACAACGCGCTCTTCAGTACCGAGGTGACCTCGGTCGAATGGGACGACGCCGCTTCCCGCTGGGTCATTCACACCAACCGAGGCGACGCGGTGCGGGCGCAGTTCATTGTGATGGGAAATGGCCCGCTCCACCGGCCGAAACTTCCGGGTATCCCCGGCATCGAGTCCTTCGCCGGCCACTCCTTCCATACGAGTCGTTGGGACTACGCCTACACCGGCGGCCATTCGGGCGGGGGCTTGGACCAACTCGCCGACAAACGGGTGGGCATCATCGGCACCGGCGCCACCGCCGTACAGTGCGTTCCCCACCTGGCGAAAGCCTGCCAGGCGTTGTACGTCTTTCAGCGCACGCCGTCGTCGGTGGACCGGCGAGGGAACCAGCCCACTGATCCCGCCTGGGTGGCGTCACTGGAGCCGGGCTGGCAACGGGACCGGATCGCCAACTTCACCGCCTTGACTTCGGGTTCGGGGTCCTCGGAAGACCTGGTGATGGACGGGTGGACCGACATCTATCGCCGCACCATGGACCGCATCGCCGAGACCGGCGATCTCAGCCCGGATGGGGTTACCGCGGCCCTAGAGGATTCGGACTTCTCGAAGATGGACGAGATCCGGGCGCGGGTAGAAGAGATCGTGGAGGACCCAACCACTGCGGATTCGCTCAAGGCCTGGTACCGGCAGTTTTGTAAACGGCCCTGTTTCCACGACGGCTATCTGGAGAGTTTCAACGAGCCCGGCGTGCATCTCGTAGACACCGAGGGCCGGGGTGTCGAACAGATCACCCCCACCGGAGCGGTGGTGGCGGGACAGGAATACGAAATCGATTGCCTCATCTACGCCACCGGCTTCGAGGTGGGGACGTCGCAGGCCCGCCGGTCGGGCTACGACCTCATCGGGCGCCACGGCAAGACCCTCTCGGGGTATTGGGCCGAGGGCACTCGGTCTTTGCACGGGATGCACGTACACGGCTTTCCCAACGCCTTCGTGGTGGGCTTCAGCCAGGGCGGCGTGTCGGCCAACTTTCCGCACCTGCTCGAAGAGTGTTCGAAACAGATCGTCTACATCGTGGGCGCCGTGCTCGATGCCGGAGCGGTGGCGGTGGAGGTAACCGCCGCCGCTGAGGATGAATGGGTGCGCGAGATCATCGCGAACCCCCCGCAGTTGGGCGGCTTCGGGAATACGAAAGACTGCACCCCCGGGTACTTCAACGGCGAAGGAAAGCCCGTGCCCGGAGGGGCGCAGAACGGTTTCTACGGTGCCGGGACGATGGCCTTTTTTGAACTCCTCGCCCAATGGCGCGCCGAGGGTGGGTTGGTAGGGCTCGACCTGCGCTCCTGATCTTGGGGCGCCGCCACGGCCCGGGTCTTAGTTCTTCGGGATGTCCTTGAACGGGCTGTTGGAGTCGATGCCCGAGTCCTTCGGGAGACCGAGCACGCGTTCGCCCACGATGTTGCGCAGGACCTCGTCGGAACCACCGGCGATGCGCATGCCCGGGGTGCCACACACGAACTGTGACCAGGCGTACGTGCCCCATTCGCCGGTGTCGGCCACCATGCGGGCGCCAAGCACGCTGGCGGCAAACGCGGCCGTGCGGGTGAGGTTGTCGGTGAGGGCCATCTTGGCGATGGACATCTCTGGGCCGGGCAGTTGGCCGGCCTTGATCTTGTCGAGAGCGCGTTGGTTGGTGAACTTGGCCACCTGGAAGCGGGTGTAAATGTCCATCAGGCGATCGCGGTGCACGGCGCTGTCGCCGTAACCGAAGTGCTGCATCATCTGGGCCAGACGCGTGACGTTCGCCAGGCCCATGCCGCCGCCCCCGCCGCCCGCCCCGATCGACGCTCGCTCGTTCATCAAGGTGGTGAGGGCCACGGACCACCCCTGGTTCACATCGCCAAGGCGATGATCGTCGGGCACTTTCACTTCGTTGAAGAACACCTCGTTGAAGGACGCGCCGCCGGTCATCTGACGCAAGGGGCGCACCTCCACCCCGGGGGCGTGCATGTCCACGATGAAGCCGGTGAGGCCTTTGTGCTTGGGAAGATCGGGGTCGGTACGACAGATGATCTCACCGATGTCGGAGTACTGGGCGCCGGAGGTCCACACCTTCTGGCCGGTGATGACCCACTCGTCGCCGTCGCGTTCCGCCTTGGTCTGTAACCCGGCGAGGTCAGAGCCGGCACCGGGTTCGCTGAAGAGTTGGCAGCCCACGAGGTCGGCCCGGTACATCGCTGGCAGGTAGCGGGCCTTCACATGCTCCTGGGCATGATCTTTGATGGTGGGGGCCACCATGCCGAGGCCGATGCCGAAGAATCCTTGGTCGGGCACGTCATAGAGGCCCTCGAGGTTGCCGTAGAGGCGGTCGTAGGCGGCCGGGAGGTCGCGGCCACCCAAGTGCGCGGCTCCGGAGATGTACCCCAGGCCGGCGTCGAAGCGCCGGGCGCGCCAGTCCTTCGCAGTGGCGAGATCCCGTTGCTCCTTGGCGCGGTCTACCTCTTCGAACATGGAGACATCGTCTTCACCCTCGCCCCACACGAATTTTTGGTGACTGTTGTCGCGTTTGGGCTTGGCATTGGCGTCGAGGAAGGCTCGTACCTCGGCTTCGAACTCGTCGATGGTGGGCTGGTCGGCCATGCGGTGGGTCCCCTTGCGAGTGGTACTTGACTGAATGGTCAAGATAGCCCGGCGGATTAGACTTCACCCATGTTGTGGCGTCGGTGGACGGTTTTGCTGTGCGCTTGGACGTTGATCATCTGGACTACCCGCATCAGCAACATCTGGAACGACGATGCGCTCTCGAACGGGGAAAAGTGGGGTCGGACCGGCCTGGCGGTGAGTTTTACGGTGCTGGCGCTCGCCACCCTGGCGACCCTGTGGAGGAAGGCTCGCGGGCACGCGGTAGTGCTGAAGGCCCTGGCGGGATGGACGATCGGGGTGTGGCTGGCCCGCTCGGTGGGCATCGCCACCGGTGACCACGCCGTTGCCTTTGTGGCGGTCCACCTGGGGTTGGCTGGAGTGTCCATTGCGCTCTCGGTCCTGGCCCTGCGCGAACAGGGCCGCGCCGCCCCGGTGGCCTAACCCGCGCCCGTGGCCAGAAGAACACGGCCCTGATCAGCGGGCCCGCCGTCGCATCCGGGCCGGATTCCGCCGGCGGGAGCCGCATGGGTAGCATCAGAGTTCGTATGGGCCAGTTGATCACCGTCGTCGAAACACCCTCCGCCACCAACCCGTCCATTCTGCGGTTGGACACGAACCGGGCGCTGTCGGGGATGGGCCACGATCGCTACGAGGGCCCACCGGGGCCGCTGCGGCAGCGACCCGTGGACGAGTTGGCCCGCCGCCTGTTTGCTACGGGCGAGGTAGACAAGGTGCACATCAACGGCTCGGTGGTGACGGTCACCTTGATCAGCGGCCGCACCGGCGAGGGCCTGGGCGATGTTGTCCGCGGTCTGTTCCGTTACTACGGCGACGCCCCGGCGGTGCCGACCGCGCCCGACGAGGGCTAGCCGCCGCCGACATCCCCGGCCGCCGGGGGCGGTGGGGTAATGTCTGGAAATTCGTAGGGCTATGAGGGCCAGACGGAAACGATCCGGGGGGTCTTCATGGTCAGGTTCGTCACGCGTCCCATGCGTCTGATCGGTTTGGTGGGGGTGCTCGTAGCCTCTGCGGTGGCCACTACGGCGGGGGCTCCCACGGCCGCCGCCGATGGCCCGGGGGTGGGAAGCCCGTGGGTGGTCAGCCTGGGCGACTCGGCCATCTCGGGGGAAGCCGGCCGGTGGGCCGGCAACACGAATGTCTCGTCTAACAACGTCGATGCCGGTGGCAGCGATGCCTATTTCGACAACGCCGCCAACACCGGCGAGCAGATCCCCGGTTGTCATCGTTCTGAGTCTGCTGCCATCCACATCAGCACGGTGAACTCGCTCAATCTGGCGTGTTCGGGTGCCCGTGCCGCCACCCATGGCGGCGGAAGTTCCGACTTCAAACCAGGGCTCGACTTCTCCAACACCAGCAGCGGAAAGGGGCAGGCGCTCGCGTTGCAAGAGTTCGCCTCGACCCACAACGTGAAGATGGTGTCGGTGCTCATCGGGGCCAATGACTACGGGTTCGCCGATGTGTTGCAGGCCTGCTTCCTCGACTGGTACCTGTCGCCGTCGTGGTGGCCGAACTACTGCTACGACGACAGCGACATCGCGGCTCGTTTCACCGCCAGCAACATCTCCGCCAAGACCACCGCCATCAAGACCGGGCTCCTCAACGTGCGTCAGGCGATGGCCAACGCTGGCTACGCCAACTCGTCGTACACCATCATGGTCGACACCTACTGGTCGCCGATCCCCAATGGAGCGGCGAACCGTTACCCGCAGGGTGGCGGTTTCACCCGCCAAACCGTGGGCGGGTGCGGCATGTGGAACAAGGATGCCGACTGGGCCAACAACACTGTGGTGCCGACCTTCAACAACTCAATACGCAACGCCGTCACCCAGAGCGGGCTGACCAATATCAAGATCCTCGACTTCCAAACGGCGCTCAACGGCCGTCGACTCTGTGAAAACACCGTTGGGCTGCTCGAAGAGAAAGGGCTGGCGTCCTGGACGTCGGTCGGCGCAGTGGACAAGACCGAGTGGGTAAACCAGTTGCGGACCACCAGCACCGTGTTTGGCCCGTACCAGGTGCAAGAGAGTGTGCACGCCAACTACTGGGGCCAGCTCGCCATGCGCGCCTGCATGCGCCTCGCTTACAACGGTGGTGTGCCCGTGGCCGGTAGGTGCGTCCGCACCGGTACTGGCCTCAACGCCTACGGCGAACCAAAGATGGGTCTGAGCTAAGCGGGTGGCTCGGCCCCGGCGGGGCCGAGCCGCCGTTGCGGCCGTCAGCCCCCGTTAGGCTAGAACGTGTTCTAGTTCTGTCGTCCTCAGGGGGACCATTGACCGCACTCGGTTTTCGTCTCTTCGACGCCGACAACCACTACTACGAGGCCACCGATGCCTTCACCCGGCACCTGGATCCGGCTATGGCGCGCCGAGGCGTTCAGTGGATCAATCTCGATGGCAAAGCGCGGCTCATGGTGGCCGGGAAGATCAACCGCTTCATCCCGAACCCCACCTTCGATCCGGTGGCCAAACCAGGGGCACTCGACGATTACTTCCGGGGCAAGACCCCGGGTGACGACATCCGGGCCGCCTTCGGGGAGTTGGAACCGATCCGACCCGAATATCGCAATCGCGATGCCCGCCTCGAGGCGATGGATGCCCAGGGCATCGAGGGGTGCTTCCTGTTCCCCACCATGGGCGTGGGCATGGAAGAAGCGCTCTGCCACGACCCGACTGCCGCGGCCGCGTCGTTCACCGCTTTCAATCGGTGGATGGAAGACGACTGGGGCTACGCCTACCAGAACCGTATTTTTGCCGCGCCCTACATCTCCCTTTTGGACCCCGGGGCGGCCGAGGCGGAGGTGTCGCGGGTACTCGACCACGGTGCTCGCGCCGTGGTGTTGCGCTCCGGGCCGGTAAAGGATCCGCTCGGCCACCGCAGTTACGGTGATCCGGCCCACGATGGGGTGTGGGCCCGCCTGAACGAAGCGAGGGTGCTCGTCGCGTTTCACTCTGGCGAGTCGGGCTACGGGTTCTTAGCCCAAGCATGGGGCCGGAACCCCGAGTTCGAAGCCTTTCGTCACGACCCGTTCAAGCAACTGATCACCGGTCATCGACCGATTTTCGACACGGTCGGTTCCTTCGTTTGCGATGGTGTCTTCCGTCGGTTCCCGAACCTACGGGTGGCCACCATCGAGTCGGGCAGCGACTGGGTGCCGTCGCTCGCCGCCGGACTCACCAAGGCCTTTCATCAACGTCCCACCGCCTTCGATGGCGTTGACCCTGCCCAACAACTTCGAGACCATCTGTGGGTATCGCCCTATTACGAGGACGACATCCGCGGTGTGGCCGATGTGCTGGGCGTGGAACGGGTGTTGTTCGGCTCCGATTATCCCCACGCCGAGGGATTGGCCGACCCGTCGAGTTTTGCCGACGATCTGGCTGGTTTCACCGCCGAGGAGATTCGCCTGATCATGCGCGACAACGGTCTGGCCCTCACCACATAGGTTTGACAGCATCGAACAAGTGTTCGATGCTGTTGGGTATGGGCAGTGAGGCAGTTCCGAGCACGCTGGCGGAACTAACCGAACGGATACGGCCGGTCACCTTGACCGCCGAGCGGCGACTGCCCGTGCTGCCGGCCTTTGCCACCCTGCTCCCCGGGGCCGGACTGCGACGGGGAGCCACGGTGTCGGTTGGCTCGGCGGTGGGAGTGGGGGGTGGCACTTCCCTGGCTCTGGCCCTGGTGGCCGAGGCCTCCCAGACGGGGTGCTGGGTGGCGGCTGTGGGCCTAGCGTCACTCGGTTTTGTCGCGGCCGACGAGATGGGCGTAGCCCTCGAGCGACTCGTCGTGGTAACAGCCCCCACCCGGGATGCCTGGGGGGGAGTAGTGGCGGCGTTGATCGACGGCTTCGACCTCATCATCCTCCCCGCCGACCGGGTGGGGGCGCGCCCGGCCGAGGCGCGGCGACTGGCTGCCCGCGCCCGTGAACGCGGGGTCGTACTGTTGCTCGTGGGGGTGGGCTGGCCCGAGGGAGCTGACCTCCAACTCGAGGTGTCCCGGGCCCGCTGGGAGGGCCTCGACAACGGACATGGCCATTTGCGGGCCCGTAAGGTGCGGATCATCCGGGGCGGTCGAGGCGAGGCTGCGTCGCCTCGCCGGGCGGACTTTTGGCTCCCGGGTCCGGATGGGAAAGTGCAAGAGGTCGCCCTCGCTCCCGTCCGCTCGTTGCGCTCGCTGCGCTGAGTCCGTGGTTGGCTTGCGCACACTGGTGGTGGAATGCACCGACTGGTCCATCACCGCGGCGGGAGTGTCCCCCCAGGTACCCGCCGCGGTGTTTCACGCCAATCGGGTGACGGCTACCTCGCCGGCTGCCCGGGAGCATGGGGTGGCGTTGTATCAGCGGCGACGGGAGGCACAATCGCGCTGTCCTTCACTGCTGGTCATCGCCGGCGACCCCGCCCGTGACGCCCGGGCCTTCGAACCCATCGTGGCCAGTCTCGATGCCCTCACTCCCCGGGTGGAGATCACCCGCCCGGGAGAAGTGGCCTTTCCCACCCGGGGGCCGTCTCGCTTTTTCGGGGGCGACGAGGGGTTGGTGTCCCGCACCCACGCCATTGTGAGCGAGGTACTGGGGGAGCGGGGCCGCGCCCGGGTGGGGGTCGCCGATGGCATCTTCGCGGCCACCCTGGCCGCCGAGATCGCCCGTTGGACGGCGGTTGTTCCGGTGGGGGGTACCCCCGCTTTTCTGGCTCCGCTTCCGGCGGCCACGCTGGATCGGCCTGAGTTGGTGGACGTACTCGGTCGCCTCGGGGTGGGCACGCTCGGCGCGTTAGCGGCGTTGCCTGAACGCGACATGCTGGCCCGCTTTGGGAAGCCGGGTCAGGCGGCCTGGCGGCTAGCCGCGGGTCTCGACGAGCGCCCACCGGCACTGGGTCCGCCCCCCGCTGATCTCACCGTGAGCACCGTCTTGGATCCCCCGGCCGACACGGTGGCCCCGGCGGCCTTCCTGGCTCGCGGTCTGGCCGAGGAACTACACGACCGACTGTGGCGGAGGGGATCGGCCTGTACGCGGGTGGTGATCGGGGCGGAGACCGAGCACGGTGAACACCTCGAACGGGTGTGGCGGGCTGAGGGCATCCTCACCGCGGCGGCGATAGCCGATCGGCTCCGCTGGCAACTCGATGGCTGGCTTCAGGGGTCGGCGCGGCACCGGCCCACCTCTGGTATCAGTCGCCTGTGGCTCACCCCGGAAGAGATCGTGCCCGCCGGTGGCCCGCAACTCGGATTCTGGGGAAGCGACATCGCCACCGTCGATCGGGCCAGCCGTGCCGTGGCGCGGGTGCAGGGCCTCCTCGGTATGGAATCGGTGGCGGTGCCCGAGTGGCGCGGGAGCCGCGACCCTGCCACCCAGGTCGTGTTGGTGTCTGCCGCCGCGGTAGACCTCGCCGCCGCTCGTCCCGAGGCGCACCGCGATCGGGTGGTGGGTCCGTGGCCGGGCCGGTTGCCAACCCCGTCACCGGCGTGGGTTCACGGCGATCCGCCGGGAGCCGAGGTGGTTGATGCCGCCGGGGATGTTGTGCTGGTGAGCGGCCGGGGTGCGCTATCGGCCCCCCCCTGGCGGGTATCGGTAGCGGGGGGCCCGTGGGCGGAGGTTCTCCACTGGGCCGGGCCCTGGCCGCTTGAAGAGTGGGGGTGGGACACGGCCCGTCGCCGCCGTCGCGCCCGTCTCCAGGTCGTGACCAACGACGGGCAGGCCCGCCTTTTCGTCCTCGAGTTGGGCCGGTGGCGGGTGGAGGCCACCTACGACTGAAGCCGCCGGTGGGCGGGCGCAGGAATCGGGGAGGTCACACCCACTTGCCGGGATTGAGAATCCCGGCTGGGTCAAGGGCGGCTTTCACCGCCCGGGTGATCTCCATCACATCGGGGCCGAGTTGCTGGGCGAGGTGGCGGGCCTTGAGGGTGCCGATGCCGTGTTCGCCGGTGATGCTGCCACCGAGCGCCAGCGCGGCCTCCATCACCGCGTCGAAGGCGTCCTCGGCTCGGGCGGTGGCCTCCGGATCGCGAGCATCGAAGGTCACCAGTGGGTGGAAGTTGCCGTCACCAGCGTGTCCGATGACGGGAATGGCCGTGCCGTGACGCTCCGCAATGGTCACCACCGCCGCCACCAGGTCGGGGATACGCGGAATCGGCACACTGACGTCTTCGATGAGCACCGTGCCCAATCGCTCGACGCACGGGATCACCATCCGCCGCGCCGCCATGAGCATTTCGCCCTCCTCGGGATCGTCGGACACGGCGACGTAGGTGGCCCCGGCCTGGGTGAAACAAGCGGCCACCGCTGTTGCCTCGGAGGCAGAACCGTCCACCTGGGCCAGGAGCAACGCGCCGATCGAGGGGTCGAGGCCCATGGGTCGCACGGCTTCCACCGCGGCCACCGCCGCCGCGTCCATCAGTTCGAGGGCCGCCGGGCGAACACTGGCCATCACCGCAGTAACAGCGTGGCCCGCGGCCACCACATCGGGGAAGGTGGCGATGATGGTGGTGGTAGGCGGGGGGAGAGGGCGCAGGCGCAGGGTGGCTTCGGTGATGATCCCGAGGGTGCCCTCCGAGCCCACGAAGAGCCGCTTGAGGTCGTACCCGGCTACGTCTTTGATCGTGGAGCCACCGAGACGAAGGGCACGGCCATCGGCGAGCACCACCTCCAGGCCCAACACGTAGTCGGTGGTCACGCCGTATTTCACGCAGCACAATCCGCCGGCGTTGGTGGCTAGGTTCCCGCCGATCGAACAGATCTCGAACGACGACGGATCGGGTGGATACCAGAGGTCGTGCACCCGGGCGGCGGCTTTTACCTCGACATTGAGGAGGCCGGGTTGAACCACCGCCACCATGGCGGCAGGGTCGACGGTGATGGCCCGCATGCCTTCGGTGCTCAGGGTGATGGCCCCATCGATCGCACAGGAACCACCGGAGAGTCCGCTGCCGGCTCCGCGCGGCACCACCGGTATTGCGTACTGGCTGGCCACCCGCAGCGTGGCCTGCACATCGCTGGTGCTGGTGGCGCGCACCAGGGCCAGGGGGGTACCAGGGACCACCGTGGTGGCGCGGTCGTAGCGGTAACGATCCATGACGTCGACGTCGGTCTCTACCGCCGCGTCGGGTAGGGCATCGCGAAGCGCCTGGAGGGCGACGGCGGGCGCGGGGTGCGCGAGGGGGGTCATCCCCTGGGACACTAGGGCGCGGTGGGCACGCCGTCCGGTGCGCGGCACCGGGCCCTTCGGCCTGGCACGATGGTGCGGTGGACACCGAGGGAGTGCAGCAGGCTCTGCCCCGGCGCAGGTTCGCCGCGTGGATCCCGCTGGGGCTGATGGTGGCGATGATGTGGGGGGTGGAGTTGGTGGACATTCCCCTCGGTGGCGGCCTCGACCGTTTCGGCATTCGGCCCCGGCGCGTGGATGGGCTCGACGGCATCGTCGCTTCCCCATTCCTCCACGACGGGTTCGGTCACCTGGTGGCCAACACCCTTCCCTTTCTGGTGATGGGCAGCGTGGTCGCTCTGGGGGGCGCCCGCCGCTTCGTGAAGGTGACGGTCATCATTGGGTTGGTGGCCGGGGCGGGCACCTGGCTGACGGGCTCATCCCAGTCGATCCACATCGGGGCGAGCGGCTTGGTGTTTGGCTACTTCACCTACCTCTTGCTGCGGGGCCTGTTCGACCGTCAGGTCGGCTACCTCATCGTGGGGGTCATCACCTTCGTGGTCTACGGGGGAGCGCTGTGGGGGCTGTTCCCCCGGCCGGGAGTCTCCTGGCAGAGCCACGTCTTCGGTGCCCTCGGCGGGGTGGTGGCGGCCTTTGTGGTTCATGGCGGGCGCTCGGAAGACGACGAAGCCTGAGCGAGGAGCGGGTGGGCCCGGCGCCCGCCCTCGGGGTTAGTGGGCCGGCACCGGCAGTCGGCTGAGCGCTGTGCCCATGAGGTCGATGAAGTTGTCGGCGTAGAACGCCTGACGCACGGCCTCGGAGGCGTCTCCGAGACTCGTCTCGAATCGCTCCATCGGCCGCCGCCCCCCTTCAACGTGGGGGTAGTCGGTGGAGAACAAGGGCACCTCACTCCCAGCCTGCTCCACGATCCAGCGCACGTCCTCGGTGGGATAGGGCGTGGCCCGGATTTGGCGGCGCACAAACTCACTGGGGCGCAGCGAGAGATTCCGCAGCCGCGCCTCGTGCTTCGCGAAGGCGTCGAAGGCGCTCTCCATCTGGCGCATCCAGCCTGGCATCCAGATCGCCCCCTGCTCGATGACGCCGATCTTCAGGGCCGGATGCCGCTCGAGGACCCCATCGAAGATCATGGTGGCCAGTGTTTGGGTGGGGGGCCCGGGGATAGCCATGTAGTCCACCGAGCGGAAGTTCTCATCGCCGCCGTGGAAGTCCGGCACATAGGCCCCGCCGTTTACGAAGTAGCTCGGGTGGAGTAGTTGGCCCCCGCCACCCACGTGCAGCACGATCGGAATCCCGGCTTCCTCCGCCTGGCGCCACACCGGATCGAGGCCGAGGTGGCTGGGCGAGTGCTCGTTGGGGCACCCACTCGGGATGAGGAGGGCGGCGGCCCCCATGGCGAGGGCCTCGCCGGCGATGGCGGCCGAACGCTCGAAGTTGGCGAGGGGGACATAGCAGGTGGGCAGGAGACGGGGATCGACCGAACAGAACTCGACCATGCCGCGGTTGTGGGCGGTGGCGGCGCCGTAGGCGAGATCCACGTCGCCGCTGCGTTCCAACCGCAGCAGGTGACCGTTGTTGAAGGTGTTGAAGAGCAACTGACTAGCCACGCCGAGCAGATCGAGGGCAAGGGGACGATCAGCGGCAATGGTGCTGCCGGTGGCTTTGAAGTTCTTACGATCCATGATCTCCTCGGCATCACGCGCCCGGAAGACGGGGTCGGCGTGGCGGGCCTTCATCTGATCGATCGCCTCGGCCTCACCCGGAGACAGGGCGAGGTCCGCGTTGGGTTGCAACTTTGCCCGCACCGATGGGTCGGCGTGGTCCAGGAGCCAGGTGGGCTCTTCCATAATGTGGGCGTCGGCATCGTGGACGACGCGGCCTTCGATATAGGGCATCGGATTCCCCTGATCTTTGGTGCGCATGCTCAGGTTAGGGCGCATCGAGGAAGGCGGCGACTTGCGCCGGCCAGGAGAGCACCTCGCTGAGGTCGGTGGCTATGCGGAGGCGGGCATCGGGAAGGAGTACCGCCAGTTGTTCGGCGGTGGATACGGGATGACCGGCATCGCCTCTCCAGGCCAACACCAGGGTGGGTTGGGTGATGGTGGCGATGGCATCGGGGGGCGGCAGATCCGAGGCGGCCGCCCCCCGCAGCACAAAGGGGAGGAGTTTCTCGGGGATATCGGCGGTGGCGGGGAAGGGGGGAAGACCAGCGAACACCTCCGGGCGGGGGGCCGACGCCGCCGCCAGCAGCCAGGCCGGTTTGCCGGCCTTCTCCACGTAGCGGGCCGACCCCTCATACTGCTCGGCTTGCCCGGCGCGGGTCTCCCAGGCGGTGGGTGGGATCACGAGCACGAGACGATCGAAGCGCTCGGGGGCGTCAATGGCGGCGTAGAGCAGGGTGGCGCAACCCATCGACGCCCCGCCCGCCGCGGTGCGCTGGATGCCGAGTGTGTCGAGCAATCCGAGGAGGTCGATGGCCAACTGGGGCCAGCGGTACGCCGCCGAATCCAGCGGCCCTCCGGTCTGTCCGTGGCCCCGGGCGTCATAGCGCACTACCTGGTGACCCTGCTGGGCTAGTGGGGTCCAGTTGAAGAGGCCGTCAGTTTCCTCCTGCGCCCGGCTATTGGTGAGCCCGTGGGCCCAGAGGAACGGGGAGCCTTCGCCGTGGACAGAGTAAGCGAGGTCGGTCATCGGCGAGGACCGGGGGAGGCGAGGAGGGTGGCGTCGGTGGGGTGCGTGTCGACGAACTCGGCGGCACACCCCCCCGCCGCCACGGTGTTCCCCCGGGCGCGCTCATCATGGAGCGCGGCCTGAACCAACCCGGTACCGAGACCCTCTGCCCGGTGCTGGGCTTTTCGCATCGTGAGGGTCATGCCGTGAGTGTTTCACGACGGCGGGCCGGGCCCGCCGCCGCTTGACGACTACGAACAGGTGTTCGATGATGACGATGTGGGGTTCACCAATCCGGATGTGTCGTGGAAGGAGTTGGAACGGACGTTGTCGGATCGCGCCCACCCCGGCCGCCCGGCCCGGGCGCCGGTGGAGGCCACCGGCGGCGACAGCCCGGCATGGTCACCGGTACGGTCGGCCTACGAGCCGCCCCCGGGACTGACCCGCCGAACCAACGTCACCCCCTACGCCGAGTTGCACTGCCACTCCACGTTCAGTTTTCTCGATGGCGCCAGTCATCCCGAGGAGTTGGCCGAGGAGGCCGCTCGGCTGGGCCTAGAGGCCCTGGCCATCACCGACCACGACGGTTTTTACGGGGTGGTGCGCTTCGCGGAGGCGGCCCGAGCGGTGGGGGTACCCACGGTGTTCGGGGCCGAGTTGTCACTCGGGCTCACCAAAGCGCAGAACGGGGTTCCCGACCCCGAGGGCACCCATCTGCTCGTACTGGCCCGGGATCCCGAGGGCTATGCCCGCTTGGCATCGGTGATGAGCACCGCGCATCTGGCCGGGGCGGAGAAGGGCAAGCCGGATTATCGAGACATCGCCTGGGACACAGTGCATGGCGAGCATTGGCTGGTGCTCACGGGCTGCCGCAAGGGTTCGGTGCCCGCTGCTCTGGAGCGGCATGGCCCGGCCGCCGCCGCCCGAGAGTTGGAGGCACTGATTGCTACTTTTGGTCGCGCCAATGTGGTGGTCGAACTCTGCGATCACGGTGATCCCCTCGACTCACACCGCAACGACGCCCTGGCTCGCTTGGCGATCCAAGCGGGAGTGGATGTGGTGGCCACTACCAACGCCCACTACGCCACGCCGGCCGGTCGGCCGCTCGCCACGGCCATGGCGGCGGTACGGGCGCGGCGCAGCATGGATGAACTCGACGGCTGGCTGCCCGCCTGTGCCGGAGCGCATTTACGTTCGGGTGATGAGCAGGCCCGCCGTTTTGCCCGGTGGCCCGGGGCGGTGGAGCGGGCGGCCGAGTTGGGCCGGGCTTGTGCGTTTGATCTGCACCTGGTGGCGCCGCGGCTGCCGCCGTTTGCGTGTCCCGATGGAGGGAGTGAGATGGCCTACCTCCGCCACCTCACCGCCACCGGCGCCCAGTCGCGTTACGGCTCGGGGGGCGAGGAACGAGTGGCGGGGGCGTACCGTCAGATCGAGCACGAACTGGCCATGATCGAGCAACTCGGTTTCCCCGGTTATTTCCTGGTGGTGTGGGACATCGTGGACTTTTGCCGCCGCTCAAACATCTACTGCCAGGGGCGGGGCAGTGCCGCCAACAGCGCGGTCTGTTACGCCCTGGGCATCACCAATGTTGATGCCGTGCAACTCGGCCTGCTGTTCGAGCGCTTCCTATCCCCCGAGCGCGATGGGCCACCCGACATCGACATCGACATCGAATCGGGGCGCCGGGAAGAGGTGATCCAGTACGTCTACGCCAAGTACGGCCGCCGCCATGCCGCCCAGGTGGCCAACGTCATCACCTACCGCGCCAAGTCGTCGATCCGCGATGTGGCCAAGGCGCTCGGGTATGCCCCCGGTCAGCAGGATGCCTGGGCAACACAGGTCGATGCCGGGGGTGGAGTGGCGGTCACGGCCCAGCAGCAGAAGGTGGAACAGGAGATCCCCGCCGACGTCCTGGCCCTAGCCGCCGCCCTTGAGCACGCCCCCCGTCATCTGGGGATCCACTCGGGCGGCATGGTGATCTGCGACCGCCCGATTGTGGAGGTGTGCCCGGTGGAATGGGCCCGGATGGAGAATCGCACGGTCCTTCAGTGGGACAAGGACGACTGCGCCGCGGTGGGTCTGGTGAAGTTCGATCTGCTGGGCCTCGGGATGCTCGAGGTGCTGCACGGCTGCATCGACATGGTGCGAGAGGTCCACGGCGACCTGCACGTCGATCTCGCCACTCTTCCCCAAGACGATGAGGTGTACGACATGCTCAGCCGGGCCGACTCGATCGGGGTATTCCAGGTGGAGAGCCGGGCCCAAATGGCCACGTTGCCCCGTCTGCGGCCACGGGTCTTCTACGACCTGGTGGTGGAGGTGGCTTTGATTCGTCCCGGTCCCATCCAGGGGGGATCGGTGCACCCGTACATTCGTCGCCGCAACGGCCAGGAGGAAGTGACGTATCTACACCCACTCTTGGAACGGTCACTCAACAAGACCCTGGGAGTGCCGCTGTTCCAGGAGCAGTTGATGCAGATGGCCATCGATGTCGCTGGCTTCAGCCCTGGCGAGGCCGACATGCTCCGACAGGCCATGGGCTCCAAGCGCAGTCGCGAACGGATGGAGCGACTGCACCAGCGTTTCGCCAAGGGGGCGGGGGAGCGCGGCGTGTCGCCCGATGTCATCGAGGTGATTTGGGAGCAGTTGGCGGCCTTCGCTAGTTATGGCTTCCCCGAGAGCCACTCGGTGAGTTTTGCCTATCTGGTCTACGCGTCGTCATGGTTGAAACGTTGGTACCCGGCGGCGTTCTGCGCCGCGCTGCTCGATGCGCAGCCGATGGGCTTCTACGCCCCGCACACCCTGGTGGGGGATGCCCGTCGTCATGGCGTGGAGGTACGCACCCCCGACCTCAACGCATCGGCCGCCATCACCACCCTGGAGGGGGAGGCGCCAGGGAAGGCGGGCCGGTCCGCCGCCCCGGTGGAGTGGGGCCGGGGCGGGCCGGCGGTGCGGTTGGGGATCTCCTCGGTGCGGGGAATCGGTAGGGAACTGGCCCGGCAGATCGCCGCGGGGCGGCCCTATGCCAGCCCGGAGGACCTGGCCCGTCGGGTGTCGCTCACCCTCCGCCAGATCGAGGCGCTGGCTACCAGTGGGGCTTTTGGCGGTTTCGACATGTCGCGGCGGGAGGGAATCTGGGCGGCGGGGGCGGTGGCCCAGGGCGGACCAGATCGGTTGCCGGGGATCGTCACCGGCGTGGCCGCCCCCGAGTTGCCCGCCATGACCGCTGCTGAATCGGCCCAGGCTGATTTGTGGTCTACCGGTGTGAGTCCCGACGGCCACCCCACCCGATTCGTGCGGGAGTACCTCGCCGCCGCCGGGGTAGTAACAGCAGCGGGTCTGGCGGCAGTGGAGGCAGGCCGCCGGGTTCGAGTGGGGGGCGTGGTCACCCATCGCCAACGGCCCGCTACCGCGGGGGGCACGCTCTTCATCAACCTGGAGGACGAGACTGGCCTGATCAATGTGGTGGTGTCGAAGGGATGCTGGGCTGCGCATCGTCAGGTGGCCCGGGCTGCTCCAGCGATGTTGGTCCGAGGGCGGCTCGAGCGATTTGAGGGTGTGACCAACGTGATTGCCGATCGCCTGGAAGCCCTACCGATCGCGGCGTCCACCCGGAGCCGTGATTTTCGGTGAGACAGGGGGTGGCGGGTGCGGCACCTTCACCTTCTCGGTGGCAGCCGCCACGATCTAGTCTGCGGTCATGTCGAGTAAGCAGCAACCATCCAAGCAGCGGCGCCAAAGCCAGAATCGGCAACAGCGAGCCGACGTAGCCGCCCGCAGCGCGGCCGCCGGAGCGGCGGCGGCGCCGACCGTCACGGGTGGGTCCACTGCCCCGGCGGCGAAAAGCGGCTCGGTGCTGTCGCGTCTCACCAGTTCCCGACCATCGAGTGGCGCTACCAAAGCTCCTCGGGGGGCGCGGGGCAACGCTGGGATGCCCCCCGGCCATCGCGCCGCTCTGACCTCGCTGGTACTGGCGGCGGTGACGATCCTGTTCGTGTTGTTTGGCTTCCGGGTGCCCATCAGTGCGGCCACGGGTGCGGCCATCTCGACCTCGCCCGAACGGGTGGCCGAGTGGGCCCAGTCGGCGCTTGAGAACGCCATCGCCGCTGGCCCCGATGCCACCGCCGCGGCGGTGACGAACTGGTCGCCGGGTGGGCGTGCGCTTTACATCAAGGCGTTCTGGCCCACGTCGCTATCGATCTTCTTGCCCTTGGTCGCCGCCGCGCTGGGGTTCCGGGCGGTGTCCCGACGAGCGTCGGCCAAGGTGGTGAATCGGGCGATGTACGCCACGTTGTTCGGGGCGTTACTCACGACCCAGTTACTGATTTTCTTCCTGCCCTCGGTTGTGGCCATGGCGGTGGCGTCGTTTCAAGTGCGTAAGGCGGAGGTGGCCGCGAACGCGTCGGCGGCACCGGGGGTCATCGAGGTGGGTGAGGTGGACGCGCCGAGCTAGGTCAGGGTGCCGCTATCAGCGGAGCGACTGGGCCAGTTCGCCCAGGATGCGGGCCATCTCGGTGAAGGCGGGATCGGGGTCGGCGGGGCTGCGGTCGGCGATTTGTTCGGCTAGTCGCCGCAAGGTGAGGGCCACCACATCGGCCTCGGCCCGGGTTACGTCGATGCGATCGCTGCGGAGAAATCGAGTGATCTGTTCCTGCTGGAGGGTCAGGGCTTGGGCCCCCAGGGCCGGGGTCAGTCGGTGTTCGAGGACGGCGCGGGCCGTCTCGGTGACGATGCGCACACGTTCGCTGGGGTGCACGGGGCCCTATGGGATCGTGACGGTCGCGTCGGGTGAGTAGGTAGCGGTGAGGCTGGCCTGGGCGATGCGGGCCCCCTCGATGAGTGCCACCGTGGGCGTCCCGGGGGCACCCGCCTCCACGGGGGGGATCGACTTCAGGGCGTAGAGGGTGGCCTCATAGGTGTGCACCCCCGTTCCGGCGGGCGGACATGGCGGTGACCATCCGGAGATACCGCTGCTGTTCACAGCCGTCAGGGCACCCTCGGGCATGCCGCCGCCACCGAATCCAGTACTGGTGGGATCGATGCCGGTGACGACCCAATGCAGATAGCCACCCTCGGTCTGATCGCGCACCACCAGGGCCAGTTCGACCGCATCGGCGGGCGGGGCGGTCCAGGTGAAGTCGGGCGATGTTCCCAGGCCCTGACAGGTGAGGTTGGCCGCCAGGACCTGTCCGTTGGGAAAAGAGGTGCTGCGGAGGGTGAACGCACTGGCCGGGGTGGTCTGTAGGGCCGGTGTGCTCGGCGCGGTGGTGCTGGCGCGGTCGGGGGGTGGGAGCGAGCGGCCGTCGGCTCGGGAGCAGGCCACTATGGGGCCCGCCACCACGAGGGAGAGGATCAGTGAGAGGAGTCGTTGTGAACGCACGAGCACCAGTGTGGTCCAGGGGGAAGTGAAGTCCGTGTCACAGACTGGCGGTTTGCGTTCTATCCTGGTCGGGAACCCGATGGATGCCAGACCCCGCAACCTCAGAGCCATGCTCGCCGAAGCGAAGGATCTTTCGGAACTCATGGTGGACTTGGCCTACGCCGCCCTGTTTTTTGGCGACCCCGACATGGCCGAGGAGGTGGACCAACTCGAAGACCAGATGTCGGATCTGGTGCACGAGATGCGCGCCGTGTCGGTCCTGGCGGCGCGTCATCCCAAGGAGGCCGAGGCGATGGCATCGGTGCTTCAGGTGGTCTCCTCGATCGAACGCATCGGCAACGCCGCGGTGGACATCGCCCGAATCGTCACCCATCGTCTCGGTATCCCGCGGGAACTGGTAGCCGACCTTTCCAACGCCGAAGAGGTATCGCACCGTGTGCGCATTCGGGAGGGTTCACATCTGGCCCGGCGTCCGTTGGCGGCTCTTGAACTGCCGGTACAGATCGGGATGCGCGTGATGGCGATTCGTCGCGAACGTCACTGGATCACGCACGTGGATGGCGACGCCATTTGCCTGCCGGGTGACGTGATCTTTCTGCGCGGTTCACCGGCGGGGATTTCCCGACTCCGAGAGTTGGCGGCGGCCCCCTACTGGGAGCCGCCGGTTCCACCCGAAGAAGATGTTCTCTCCGACCTCGACCGCGCCGTGGATGTGTTGGTCGAAATGAAGAACATTTCTGAGGTGGCGGTGGGCTTGGCCTATTCGGCACTGGTGTTGCGCGATCAGGGTTTGGCGGCCGAGGTGCGTCATCTGGAGGACCGTCTCGACGAGATGAAAGACCGCCTGGAGCTCTGGGTCTTGCGGGCCAGTAACGATCGCATTGATCCGGCCCCCCTGCGGGGCCTGCTCCATCTGTCGCAGGCTGCCGAGGATCTTGGCGACGCCGCCCAGCAGATGGTGTGGCTCATTGAGGAGAAAGAGGAACTCCACCCGATCCTGTCGATCGCGCTGGGCGACTCCGATGACGTGGTCGTGCGGGTGCCGGTGGCGGCAGGGTCGGAGGCGGAGGGGGCTTCTCTGGCCGAGTTGGAGTTCGATATCGAGCCGGGGTTCCACATCCTGGCGGTCCTGCGGGGCGGCCGGTACCTGTATCGCCCTCGGGGCCCGGTGCGGCTGGCCGCCGAAGACGGGCTGATTGCCTCCGGGCCCGACGAAGGCCACCGCTTGTTGGCCCAGCGATGCGGCTGGCACCTCACCGAGGACGACGACACCGGCGAGGACACCCTCGCTCCTCTGCGTCGCTCGCCGGCCTGAGAGGAATCGGTAACGTACTCCGTCGTCGCCCGGTGTCCGGCCACCGGCCAGTTGGGTGTGGCCGTGCAGTCACGCTTCTTCGCGGTGGGGGCAGTCGTTCCGTGGCTCGAGGCGGGGGTCGGCGCGGTGGCCACGCAGGCGATCGCAGAGATCGCCCATGGCCCCGACACGCTCAGCCAGCTCCGCGGCGGTAGCGCGCCCGCGGACGCGCTCGCGGCGGTGTTGGGTGCCGACGCGCACGCGGACACCCGGCAGGTGGCCGTGGTGGATGCGGCGGGTCGCTCGGCGGCGCACACCGGGTCGTCGTGCATCGAGGCGGCGGGTCATATCATCGGCGATGGCTTCAGCGCCCAGGCCAACATGATGTGGCACCCCGGCGTACCTGAGGCGATGGCGGCGGCCTTCCTCGCCTCCGACGGTCCGCTGGCCGTCCGGCTGCTCGGTGCCCTCGACGCGGCACAGCTCGCGGGTGGTGATCTGCGCGGACAGCAATCGGCGTCGCTCGCGGTGGTCGCGGGCGCGGCGACTGCCCGCCCTGGCCACGACCAGGTGGTCGATGTCCGGGTGGAGGATCATCCCAAGCCGTGGTCGAGCTCCGGCGCCTCGTGGGTCTGAGCCTCGCCTATCGCCGAATAGAGGACGCCGAGGAGGCCATGACGGACGGCGGCCTCGCCACAGCGCTGGCGATCTATGCCGACTCCATGGCCCGTCAGCCCGACCAGCAGGAGTTCCCGTTCTGGCCTGCGGTCCTGCTCGCCGGCGTCGGCCGGCACGATGAGGCTCGGGTCCTCGTCGGCCCCGTGCTGGCTGGTCCCCAGGGAGATGGTTGGCGCGAGCTCCTGCGCCGACTGCCAGCGGCTGGTCTGCTCGACGAGGTTGGCGTCGCCGGGCTGCTCGATCGGCGCTAGGCGTCGGTATCCTCCTCCGGATGCCCGCCGATCCTCTGTGCCTCCTGTCTGTCCACGCCCACCCCGACGACGAATCGTCGAAGGGGGCGGGGACCGTGGCGAAGTATCACGACGACGGGGTCCGCACGGTCCTCGTCTGCTGCACCGGTGGCGAGGAGGGCGACATCCTCAACCCGGCCATGGACACCGAGGAGGTCAAGGCCGACATCGCTGCGGTTCGGCGGGCTGAGCTCGCGGCCGCGGCGGTCATCATCGGCTACGACGAGGTCGTGATGCTCGACTACCGCGACTCCGGCATGGCTGACAGCGAGGCCAACGCCAACCCGGATTGCTTCGCCCGCGCTCCTTTGGCCGAGGCGGCGGAGCGGTTGGCCACGATCCTCCGGCGCACTCGGCCGCAGGTGGTGCTCACCTACGGCGACGAGCAGGGGGGCTATCCGCACCCTGACCATCTGCGGGTGCACGAGATCACCCAGCCCGCCATCGACCAAGCAGCCGATGCGACGTGGGTTAGCGACGCCGGGGAGCCCTGGCAGGTGGCCAAGGTCTATTACTCGGTGTGGTCGAAAAAGCGGATCGAACTCACTCACACCAAATATCTGGAACTGGGGCTGGAGTCGCCGTATAGCCAGGAGTGGCTTGATCGGCCCTGGCAGGACGACCGCATCAACGCCTCCATCCCCATCGATGGCTATGGCGAGGTGCGCTTCGAGGCGCTGTTGGCTCACGCCACCCAGATCGACCCCGAATCACCGTTCTGGTTTGGGCTGCCCCGGGAGGTGGCGGCGTCGATCCACCCCTACGACGACTACATCCGGGCCAGTAGCCGGGTGCCGGTCTCGAGCCTCGAAGACGACCTGTTCGCCGGGCTCCACGCCGACGCCCCGATCTCCTAGCCTCGGGGCATGGTCTCCTACTTGAGCCAGGCCTGGTGTGACCGGCACCGGGAACTCACCACTGACCTCCCGGAATGTCCCGGGGCCACGGCCCGGGTCCAGGTGGTGGTCACCGGTGGGCCCGAGGGGGAGGTGCGCTATCACCAGGCGGCCCGCAATGGCCGCTGGGTCGAACTGGCGCTTGGCGACGACCCCGCCGCCGAGGTAACCCTCACCCAGACCTACAGCGATTTCATGGCCGTCAGCAGGGGCGAGGTAGACGCCAGTGTGTCGTTTATGCGGGGCCGGGTGAAGGTGGTGGGCCCGATGGGGCTGGTGATGGGGCTGATCCCCCTGACCGGGAGTGAGCCATACCGGTCTGTGCTGCGGCGGCTCGACGCCGAGACCACGTACTAACTTGGGATGTCTGTTGCGGTGGTGACGGTGACAGTGCCCTTGTGGTCTCGATTCGCTTTGTCGAAAAAGCGGATCTTGCCCGGTTTGGTGAGCAGCACCGTGGAGGTCGTCCCGGGATCCAGGAGACCCGTGTCGAAGCGCTCGGTGGAACTGAAGGAGTGGGGCTCGTCGCCGGTGTTGACGATAACGAGCACCTGCCCTGAGACGATTTCTACCGCCGAGGCGTCGAAGCCGGCGTCGTCCACAGTGATGACTTTTTTGGGGTAAACGTTGCGGGGGACGAGGGTAGGGACGGTCCCGGTGGGGACGGATTCGTCCGCGCAGGACGCCAGCAGCAAGGTTGCTCCAAGGACGAGGACCAGGGCGGCGCGATGCAGGGTCATTGGGCCCGTTGGAGGTCGCGGAGGGGGAGGTAGCCGATCCGTTGGATGCCGGCTCGGTCGAGCTCGCCGCGCAGGCTCGTGGTGCCGGTGACCAGGGCGTAGTCGTCTACCTGGGATTCCCACGCACTGGTGAGGGCTCGGAGTTCGGGGGTGTCTTGCGCCGGGTGGACGTACACCTCGGTCACTCCGGGGCGCAGCGTGGCGATGATCCCCTCGACGGTGCCTCGGGACCCGCGCCCGCGCACGGTCATGAAGTGGTCGGGGAACACCACGCCGGCCTCTCGGGCCAGGCGGCGGAACGGGAAGCCAATGGCCCGCTCGCTCGATGCCCCCGACAGGCGCAGGGGCAGGGCGAAGTCCACCGCCAGTTGGAGGTAGACGTCGAAGAATTCGGGGCGTAGTTGCAGGGTGCCCAGGTGGCTGTCGAGGTGGCTGATGTCGATGCCCCACAGCATGGCCCGCTCCACCTGGGCTTGCAGTTCTCGCCGCACTTCGTCGATATCGGCGTGATCCCATACGTCGGCCACGGTGAGAGGGAAGCCGCCGTTGCCATCGAGCAAGGAGGGGGCATAGGTGATCGGCCCCCAGCGGTAGTGGCTGTGCTCGGCGTTGAGGGTAAGGCGCACCCCGATGTCTTCGCCCTGGTAGTCGGCCGATGCGGGGCGGGCCCACGGGCAGGGCACCATGAGCGTGGCGCTGGTGGCGATACCCTCCCGCAGCGCTTCATAGATCCCCAGGTTGGCCGCATGACAGGAGCCGAGGCCGTTGCAGTTGATGATCAAAAGGCGATCATCGGGCCCGTAGCCCAGGCGCTCGGCGAGTGATGTCACAACGGCGAGACTACTGGCCCGCTGGTGTGTCGGTGCCGCCACAGGCGGGCCACAGGCCCATCTGGCCGGCCTTGGCGGTGGCCTCGGCCTGGGCGAAGTGAGCCTGGTGGGCCGTGTTGGGGGGGTACGGGAAGGAGTCGGCGTACCCCTCTTGCACCAGGAGAAGGTTCACGAAGGTGTTGTCTTCGGCCCGGTAGAGGTAGACGAGGAGGCGGTCGTATTTGTCGCGGGCCTCCACATCGCGCTCGAGGCGAACCACCGTGCCGGGCGGGAGGAGGGCCGCGGTGCGCTCTTTGGCCTCGGGGCCATAACACTCGATGGGTCGCTGCTGGGAGACCGACTCGGGCGTGTCGATGCCGATGAAGCGAACCGACTCCTGTGCGCCGTCGATGGCCACCACGACGGTGTCGCCGTCGATGGGTCGCACGATGATGCCGGTGCCCTCGGCTCGCGCTGTAGGGGTGGCGCGGCCGGGGAAGGCGCAAGAGCCGAGCAGGAATGCCAGTAAGAAAAAACGACGCACGAAGGGCCTTCGGGAGGTGGTGCTGTCGGCCGACGGATGTCGGCAAGAGGAGGGCTAGAGTCGCTCGATGATGGTGCCCGTGCCGATGCCGCCACCGCAGCACATCGATACCAGGCCGTAGCGGCCCCCGGTGCGCTCGAGTTCGTGGAGGGCCTTGGTGAGCAGCACTGCGCCGGTGCCACCGAGGGGATGCCCGAGTGCGATGGCGCCGCCGTTCGGGTTCGTTTGGGCATCGGTGAAGCCCAGTTCCTTTTGCCACGCCAGCACCACCGAGGCGAAGGCCTCGTTGATCTCGGCGACGTCGATGTCGCTGGCTGACATTCCGTTGCGTTCCAGCAGTCGTTCGGTGGCATCGATCGGACCGGTGAGCATCAGGATTGGGTCTACGCCCACCAAGCAGGTATCTACGATGCGGGCTCGGGGACGCAGGCCGAGCGCGGCGGCGCGTTCCGCCGACATGAGCAGCACCGCGGCGGCACCGTCGGAAATCTGCGACGACGAACCGGCGGTGTGCACACCGTGCTCGCGCGCCACTGGTTTGAGGGTGGCGAGTTTCTCCAGGGTGGTTTCGCGGAGGCCCTCATCGCGGCTGACGGTATGGGTGGTGCCGGTGGGCTTGCCCTCGTCATCGAGGTCGGGGGCCTCGATGGGCACGATCTGGGTGCCGAAGCGATCCTCGCTCCAGGCGGCGGCGGCGCGCTGCTGGGAGCGGAAGCCGAAGGCATCGGTGTCGGCTCGGGTGATGCCCCACTTGTCGGCGATTCGCTCAGCCCCTTCGAATTGGGAGGTCATCTCGTACTGGGGGAAGTAGGAGCGGGGGATCGGGATGCCCAGGCCTAGTTCCTTGCGGCCGCTGGCGCCGATCGGCACCCGGCTCATCACCTCCACCCCTCCGGCCACCGCGGCATCCACCACCCCTGCGGCCACCAGGGCGGTGCCGAGGTTGGTGGCCTGCTGTGACGATCCACACTGCGTATCCACCGTGGTGTTGGCCACGGTGAGGGGCAGGCCGGCGGTGAGCCAGGCGGTGCGGCCGATGTTGAACGCCTGCTCACCCACCTGACTGACGCAGCCGGTGATCACCTGCCCGATCTCGGTGGGGTCCACGCTGGAACGCTCCACCACCGCTCGCTGTACGGCAGCCAAAAGGTCGGCGGGGTGCACGGTGGAAAGGCCACCGTTGCGTTTTCCCACGGGAGTTCGGACGGCTTCAACAATGACGACATCAGACATGGTGGGAACCTACTTGACGCAGTGACGGGCCAGCCACGGGGTGATGGGTCGTCGGGGGCGGACTCAGGCGGCGGAACGGCCCTGCGAGGGGGGCTCTGGCGGGGTATCGCTGTCGGGGCGGGCGGCGATGCCCGCCTGGAGCGATGCCCGGGCTTCGGCGACCCCTCGGCGGCCTAGTTCGCGAGTGGCGTCGTCGAGACGCCAGGCTGATGTGGTGGTGAGGAGGGTGAGTTGACGAGCCATGGACCTAGTCAACTCCGTGGGTGTGACAGTTTGCCCGGGCCAGGGCCGCTGGCTAGAGCGGCGCGCCGGGAGCCACCAGGGGCCAGGGACAGGTGCGCTCCATCAGCAGGGCCAGATCGAGCAGCAGGGCGTCCTCGTGGTGGCGCCCGATCACCTGCATCCCCACCGGGAGGCCATGCACCGGCTCGATTGGGATGGAGATGGCCGGGTTGCCGCAGATGTTGGCCGGGATCGTGAGGGCACCGTTGTTGCCCGGCTCGGTCTGCTGGTCGCCCACCCGGGTGTTCATCTGGACCTCGGCGGGATAAGCCACATCAGGGTTGGTGGCGCAGATGATGAAGTCCACCTCGTCGAAGAGGTTGGCCATCGTCTCGTTGGCGTGCATCCGGGCAATCTCGGCCCGGGCCGAGATTGCCAGGCTCATCTGCCCGTCGGCCAGGTCGAGTCCGAAAGCGATCGCTTTGGTGAGGTCGTCTCGGCACGCGGGCCACAAGTCGATCAAGTCGGCCCGCAGGCTGGCCAGGCCGGTCACGGCCCATTCAAAGCCGAGTCCGGGCAGCACGACGGGGGTGTCCACCAGTACCAGGCCGGCATCGCGGGCGAGGGCCTCACCGGCGGCCACCACGTTGGCCGCCACCTCTGGGCGCACAATCGCTACCCCCAGGGAGGGCGCGATCACCGCCCGTCGGCCCGCCAGGCGGTGGGTGCCCAGGTCGCGTTCCCATCCCTCGATGCGCGGGAGGCTGTAGGGGTCTCGTCCGTCGTAACCGGCACAGACGTCATAGAAGCGCGCAATGTCGCGCACGGATCGGCTGAGGCAGCCCGCCACCACGGTGTGGTTGCCGCACAGCATCCGGGGCCCGCGCGGGATCCGGCCAACGGTGCCCTTCATCCCCACGAGGCCATTGAAGGCGGCCGGGATGCGGATCGATCCGCCGCCATCACCGCCGGTGGCGAGGGGAAGGATGCCGCCCGCCACCGCCGCCGCCGAACCCCCCGAGGAGCCACCGGCGGTGCGACCGTACTGCCAGGGGTTATGGGTGGTGCCGGTGAGGCGATTGGTACTCACGTTGAGTCCGCCGAACTCGCTGGCGGTGGTCTGCCCCACGAGCACCCCGCCGCCTACCTCTACCAACCGCGTGACTTCGGTGGCGGTGTGCGTGCCGATGCGGTCCTGGAATACTAGGGACGCCTCGGTGCTGGGCCAACCGGCCACCTCCTGGAGCATCTTGACGCCCACCGGCACCCCGCCAAAGGGAAGGGACGGGTCCGCCGACCTCGCCGCGCCGCGGGCGGCGTCGGGGTCGGTGAAACTGATGGTGTTGAGTTGGCTGGCGTCGATGGCGGCGAGGACGGCTTCGATTTCTTCGGCGGGAGATCTTTCCGCCGCCCGGAAGGCGTCGACGAGTGAGCAGGCATCACCAAGCCAGGGGGTATCGGTCATGGCCCAGCATGCCTCATCGCCGAAGGCGTTTCCCGCCCGATAGGTTCCCCCCAGATGGATGCCCCTGCCTGGCTTGGCCTTGAGCCCACCCATAACCCGATGCGTTGGGTGCTGCCGGTTACGCCGGGCATTTCCACGGGGCATCAGTTCTTGTTCGGAGGATGCGGATTGGGGGCCGCCATCGCCGCCCTGGAGGGCAGTTCGGGCCGGCCGGTGGTGTGGGCCACCGCCCAGTACCTGTCCTACGCCAATCCGCCGTCGATCATGGACATCGACGTGACCATCGCCGTGGCCGGCAAACAGGTCACCCAGGCGCGGGCGGTGGGTCAGGTAGGGGATCGGGAGATCCTCACGGTGAACGCGGCTCTGGGTCACCGTGACCTAGACGTTGGGGGTCAGTGGGCGGAAATGCCCACCGTGCCTGCCCCCGATCTCTGCTCGAGCCGGATGCCGCGTATGCCCGGTGCCGAGTCGATCATGGATCGCATCGACGTGCGGCTCGCCGACGCGCGGGGCGTTGAGGAGTTGCCGGGGCCCCCGCAGCCGGGCGGTCGTTCGGCACTCTGGGCGCGTATCCCCGACGTACTCGAAATGTCGGCGGCCACGCTGGCCATTCTGGGCGACTACGTCCCCTTCGGCATCGGCCAGGCCTTGGGAGCCCGGGCCGGCGGCAACAGCCTCGACAACACCCTGCGGGTGGGCAACCTCGTCGCGAGCGAGTGGGTGCTGCTCGACATCCGTATCGACGCCATTGCCAACGGGTTCGGGCACGGCGTGGTCCATCTTTGGGCGCAGGATGGCACGCTGCTGGCCTCGGCCAGCCAGAGCACCATGGTCCGGTACTGGCCCGATTGAGCGAGCTCGGTCCTTTCCTCGTCGGGCCGAGGGGCCCCGGGTGGACCACACCCCCTCGGGGTGGCTCTAGTCTCGCCGGATGCAACGGTACGAGGGTCGCGTCGTGGTGGTCACAGGGGCAGGGTCCGGGATCGGGCGGGCCACGGTCCACCGCCTCGTGGAGGAGGGAGCCACGGTGCTGGCGGCGGATCTCTCCTCGGAGGGGTTGACCACCACGGCCCAGGATGCCTGCCGCCCGGAGGCGGTGACGCCCTTCGTGGGGGACGTAAGTGATCCGGGCTTCTCTCCCGCCGCGGTGGCGGCCGCTCGCGCTCTCGGGCCGATCCACACGGTCGTGAACTCGGCGGGCATCCTTCGTTTCGAACACACCCATGAGGTGACCCTGGCGAGTTGGCAGAAGATCCTCGACGTCAACCTCACCGGCACCTTCCTCGTGTGTCAGGCCGCCATTCCCGCCTTGTTGGAGACCAAAGGCGCCATCGTGAACGTGGCGTCCACAGCGGCGTTGGCGGCCCACCCGTGGGCGGCGGCGTACTCGGCCTCCAAGGGGGGCGTGGTGGCGCTCACCCGCACGCTGGCCATCGAGTATGCCAAGCAGGGACTGCGGGCCAATGTGGTGTGCCCGGGGTCGATCGACACGCCGATCACCGAGGCCTTCGATCTGCCCGAAGGGGCCGATGGCAAGTTGCTCTATCGGATCATGTCGCCCACCGGTATGGGTGACCCGGCGGTGGTGGCCGCCGCCATTGCCTACCTTGGATCCGACGACGCCATCCATGTCAACGGCGCCGATCTGCGCATCGATGGCGGGACCCACAGCTGATGGAATTCTGCTTCTCTGCCACTTTTTCGCAGCCCGAAGAACTCGTACCGCTCGCCCGGGCGGGTGATGAGAGTGGGTGGAGCACGATGTCGGTGAGCGACCATCTCATCAACCCGGTGGCCACCGCTTCGCCGTATCCGTACACGAAAGATGGTCAGCGGCGCTGGGAGATGGGCACCCCCTGGCCCGATCCGTGGGTGACTATCGGACATCTCGCCGCCGTGACCGAGCGGCTTCGCTTTTTGACCACCGTCTACATCCTTCCGGCGCGTACGCCGGTGCACGTGGCCAAGCAGGTGGGAACCGCCGCCGTGCTCTCGGGAAACCGGGTGGGGCTGGGCATCGGGATGGGATGGATGGCCGAGGAGTTCGAGGCGATGGGTACGTCGTTCGCGCAGCGCGGCAAACGAGCCGACGAGATGCTTGAGGTGATGCGGAAACTCTGGACCGGCGAGATCGTGGAGCACCACGGCGAGTTCTTTGACGTGCCCGCCTTGGAGATGCTGCCGGCGCCGAGCGAAACGGTGCCGGTCTACGTCGGCGGTCTGTCGACGGCGGCGTTGCGGCGGGCCGCCCGCCACGACGGCTGGGTGAGCGATCTGCACACCATCGAGGAGTTGGCGGCGATCCGTCAGCAGATTGAGCAGTACCGGCAGGAGTACGACCGCACCGAGGTGCCCTTCAGCGTGTTTGGCTCGGCCAAGGATGCCTGGGACCTCGATGGGTATCGCCGGGTGGCGGAGGCCGGTGTTACCCACCTCGTCACCATGCCCTGGTATTTCTACGCCGGTGCCGACGCCGATCTGGCCGGCAAGGTGGGGGGTATTCACCAGTTTGCGGAGGACATCATCGCTAATTGGTGATCCGCACCTGCGGTTGGTGGGTGTCGCCTGGCATGGTGGGGTATGGACGTGCAGGAGCCACCGAAGTTCTGCGCCGGCCTGGTGGCCGAGTTGTATGCCCCGCTCCGCTCGGCGGGTGTGCCTGATCCTGAGCCCTATGCCGCGTTCATCGCCGCCTCCGGCGAGCCGGCGCTGGAGTTGGGGTGTGGGCAGGGCGATCCGCTGCTCGCCCTGCGGGCCCGGGGGCTCGACGTGGAAGGGCTCGACGCGTCGGCCGACATGCTGGCTCGACTGCGCCTACGGGCCGAAGCCGACGGCGTCGAGGTGGTGGTCCACCGTTCCACCATCGAAGCCATGGAACTCCGCCGCCGCTACCAGTCCATCTTCCTGGCGGAGCCCACCTTCAATCTGCTCCCCGATGACGACACGGCCTGGCATGCCCTTGAGCGCATACGCGCCCACCTCGAACCGGAGGGCACCGTGCGCATCGCGTTATTCGTACCGGAACGTACCGAGCGCAGCGCGTTGGGTGCGGCCCGCACGCATACCACCGACGACGGTGCGCAGATGTCGGTGACCCCGGTGTCGGAGACGCGCGACGTGGCCAACCGGGTGCAGATCACCGCCTGGCGCTACGAACTGCGGACGGCGGACGGCGAGGTAACGGTGGAGGAGCGCCCCTGGCTGATCCATTGGTACACCCAGGACGGCTTCCGTGGATTGGCCGAGGAAGCCGGTCTGCGGGTGAGCAAGGTGCGGGCGCCGGATGGGTCACCGGCGGCGGCCGATGCCACCGACGTGGTGGTTTGGCTCGAGCCCGATCCGGCCTGGGACCAACCCCGGGTGGCCCGAACCGGCGGTGGCACGGTGATGGGGGCGGCCATGTTGGGCTTGGAACAGGCGATCTTCGGCGAGCGACCCAAGGTGCAGGTAGTGGCCGAGGCGGAGGCCGACGGCCTCGATCACGGAGACATCGATCTCGATCTAGACGACCCGGCCCAGTCTCGGATCACCCTGGTGGCGGAGGACTAACGGGGCCTGGTCAGGTTGAGAACGTTTTGAAGATCCACTCCCGCATGGCGACACACTGCAGGTCGCGGCGGTTCCCGAAGGTATCCATGTGGTTGTTCACGATGGCGATCTGGTCCATGAGTTTCTCTGGCTCCGACGCGCAGCCAAAGAAGCGGGTGAAGTCCAACATGTCCTCATCATGGGGGACAGCCTCGTACACGATGCCTCGCACCCGGGGGGCTCCGGGGGTAACGGCTCGGAGCGTCTGGTTGCGGACGTAGAGCCAGAACGGATGGATAACGAAACTCAGCGGGGTGTGCTCGCCGTGCCAGATTCGGTAGAAGGTGTCGTCGTCGACGCCGTCTTTCTTGTCGAAGAATGTGGTGATGGATAGCCCGGGGGAGCGTTCACCGTCGGGCCAAGAGCGCTGTTCGCCGTAGCCCCGGGCGACCGATTCGGCCACGATCCAGCCGTAGCTCTGGGCGTTGGCGGCGCCGATCGCCTCCTCGTGGGGCGCCCGGTCGTCGTAGTTGTCGATCCACAGGGAGACGGAGGCGGCCAGCACCGCTCCGTCGGGTTGGGCCCCCACCCGGTAGGCGCGCCCGATGGGCTCCTCCACACAAATCCGCAGGCCCGCCACCCCTAACTCGAGCAATCGAGGGGCCACCACGTTGAGCAGCACCGAGCGCATGGCGCCAAGGTCCTGATCGGGTTGGCGCCACAGGCCGTAGACAAGTTTTTCCACGGCGGGAACCTACCCGGGGATGCCCCGGGTAGGCGCGCCGGCCACTCGTGGGGGCCCGTCGGTCTGCCTCGTCGGGTGGGTTGGGTAATGATCCTCTTATGGACCAGCGCTTTGGCATGACGATTCCCTTCGACAACGTTCCCTTGCATGCGCAGCGAGAGTGGATCGTGGAACTCGAGGGATTGGGCTACACCGACGTGTGGTCGGCCGAGGCCAACGGCGCCGATGCGTTTACCCCGCTGACCCTGGCGTCGGTATGGGCGCCGTCGCTGCGGTTGGGCACGGCCATTGTCCCGGCCTTCACCCGCGGCCCGGCCTGCCTGGCGCAGTCGGTGGCCTCCCTGGCCGACGCCGCGCCCGGGCGCGTGGCCTTCGGCATCGGTACGTCGTCCAACGTGATCGTGGAGGGCTGGAACGGCATTCCCTTCGAGGACCCCTACCAGCGCACGAAGGACATGGTGCGGTTTCTCCGGGCGGCGCTAACCGGCGAGAAGGTAACGATGGAGACGCCGTCGTTCAGCGTGCGGAGTTTCACCTTGGGTGTGCGGCCCGAGCATCCCGTGCCGATCCTCATTGCCGCCTTGCGAGAGGGAATGTTGACTTTGGCGGGTCGAGATGGCGACGGCGCCATCATCAACTGGCTCAGCGCCGAGGATGTAGCGACCGTGGTGCCGATCGTGCAGGCGGCGGCCGGCGGTGCCGACCGGGAGATTGTGGCCCGCATCTTCGTCGCCCCCACCGATGATGCCGACAAGGTGCGAGCGATGGGCCGCTTCGCCATTGCCGCCTACCTGAACGTGCCGGTGTACGCCGCCTTCCACGAGTGGCTGGGTCGTGGTGAGGTGCTCAGTGAGATGTGGCGTCTCTGGAAAGAGGGAGACCGCAAGGCGGCGCTAGCGGCGATTCCCGATCAGGTCGTTGATGATCTCATCGTGTGGGGTCCGCCCGAGAAGTGTCGTGAACACATCGCCCGCTATGTGCACCATGGTGTGACCACTCCGGCGCTGGCCTTGCTCCCCTTCGGCATCGACGCCCGCCAAGCGATACGCGATCTCGCTCCTCGGTAACTCCCGGTGAGGCGGGCGACTGTGCGAAAGTGTGTTTGTGGCCGACCTTTTGGAGATCGCGGAGCAGATGTGGACCGGCGAGGGGTCTACCGATGGGGGTGGTCACCACCCTGTCACCCAAGACCTCGGTCTGGCCGAAGTGGCTCCCCGCACGGCGTTCAACGGCGCCTTCGGGAACATCTCGGCCTTCGCCACCGATGATGGCCTGCTGCTGGTGGACACCGGCAACCAGTTCATGGCGGCCACCAACCACGAACGGATCCGGGAGTGGAACCGCGACCGTCTGGGCACGGTGGTCTACACCCATGGGCACATCGATCACGTCTTTGGCATGGCACCCTTCGATGAGGAGGCCCTCGCCAATGGATGGACCCCCCCGCACGTGGTGGCCCACGAACTCGTGCCCCCGCGCTTCGAGCGCTACGTCCTCACCGCCGGGTACAACGGCATCATCAACCAGCGGCAGTTCCAGTTCCCGAAGCTCTATTGGCCCATCCATTACCGCCAGCCCGACGAGGTGTATCGGGATCACCACACGCTGGAGGTGGGGGGTGAGCAGTGGGAACTCCATCACGACAAGGGCGAGACCGACGACTCCACCTGGATGTTCAACCCCGGACGCAAGGTGCTCTGTACTGGTGACCTGTTCATCTGGGCCAGCCCCAACTGTGGCAACCCCCAGAAGGTGCAGCGATACCCGCGCGAGTGGGCGATCGGTCTGCGCAAGATGGCCGCCTTGGGCGCCGAGGTGCTGCTGCCGGGGCACGGCTTCCCGATTCTCGGGAGCGATCGGATCAACCAGGCACTGAGCGATAGTGCCGAACTACTTGAGTCCCTGGTCGACCAAACCTTGGCTCTTATGAACGAGGGCGCCCGGCTCGACGACATTGTTCAGGCCGTGCAGGCTCCCGCTCATTTGCTCGACAAGCCCTACCTTCGGCCGGTGTACGACGAGCCGGAATTCGTGGTCCGGAACCTGTGGCGGCTCTACGGCGGGTGGTACGACGGTAACCCGGCTCGGCTAAAGCCTCCGGCGGATGTCGCGATCGCCACGGAGATGGCCGCGCTGGCCGGCGGCGCCTCTCGGCTCGCCGAGCGGGCCTCGGAGTTGGCGGCCGCCGGTGATCTTCGGTTGGCCGGACATCTCGCCGAGTTGGCGGCTCAGGCCGCCCCCGGCGACGCCGGTGTGCACAGGGTGAGGGCGGAGGTCTTCGGTCGTCGAGCAGCCGAGGAGCGCAGCACCATGTCCAAGGGTGTGTTCAGTTGGACCGAACGGGAAAGCCGATCCAAGGCGGAGGGGTAGAGCCTCAGGCCTCTACCGTGACGCCCTTCCAGAAGGCGTAGCGGCCTTTGATCTCGGCGGCGGCGTCGGAGGGCGAGGGGTAGTACCAGGCGGCGTTTTCGTTGCGTTGCCCGTCGACCACCACCGTCTGGTAGCTCGCGGTGCCTTTCCAGGGGCACACCGAGCGGTGATCGCTCGCCTCGAAGAGGTCAGCCCGCACGCTGGAGGCGGGGAAGTAATGGTTGCCTTCCACCACCACGGTGTCGTCAGATTCAGCCAGGACTGTTCCGTTCCAGAGAGCGCGCATGACCTCAGGCTAGGGGGTTATTCGGCCAGACCCACGGGGTAGTCGTCGATGATTTGGTCGAGGTACTCGCTCATGCCGTAGCCCTGGCGGCCGTCGGCGAGCGTCCACTCGGTCATGCCCTCGGAAATGCGGGTGACCAGCATGTCGCCGGTGGCGGGATCGGGGCGACGATTTCGCAGCGGAATGAGGTTGAGCACCTTGCCGGTGACCTTCCACTCTTTCTCGGCGGAGCGCAGCGTGGCGGTGATGGTCTGGTGGTAGCTGTCCTCGCCTTCCCAGTCGGTGGCGATTTCGAAGTCGTGGCAGAGATGGAGTTGTCCGTCTTCCCAGACGAATCCGCCGCGGGTGCCCTCGTCGTCGCGCCGAGCGATCCGCGATCCCATGAATCCGAAGTCGGGGCCAAAGTTGGCGGTCAGCCAGCGGTAGTACCAGGGGGCTTGCCAGAATCGGGGGCCCCACGAGTGGTCGCGCAGACCGAATCCGTCGACCTCCCACTCCTCGTCGCCCACTCGGATGGAGCCCTTCCCCGCCATCAACTGCTCATAGTGGCCTTTGGCAAATTCCTCGCCGGGTTTCTCGTGCGGCGTGTCGGGCTCGCCGCCGAACATGGCTGATACCCCGGAATAGTTGATGCTCACCTCGCACTGGGCGTAGGGGTTGTCGGTGAAGGCCTTCTTGGGGTTGGCCATCTGGAGCGGATCGTCGAGCACCACCACTTTGCCGGAGTACGACACGTCAAGCCGTGCAAACGGCTCGACCACATCAAAGCGGATGCCGCCAGCGTCAAAGGCATCGTTGTTCGAGATCTCGGCTCGCTTGTACATGAAGGCCACGCGACCGCCCGGCAGGTAAAGACACACGGTCATCTCGGCGTAGCCCTCGTTGGCTCGGTTGCCACACCGAAACCATCCGCCCACACCCTGGGCGGGGTCGTACAGGTTGAAGTACATGCTCTCGTTGAAGTTCGGCTCGGGACCGAGTTCGTGCATGTATTCGTCGTGGGGTTCCAGTCGCAGGGCCATGAGTGGCACGGTAGTTGACCGCATCGTTACGCGATGGCGAACGAGCGTAGGTGCTCGGTGAGATCCGCCAGGGAGGTACGGGCGTTCAGCCCGCTGGTGGACGGCATGACGTATACCGGTCGGCTTCCGAGGGAGTGCGATTGCCACCCGGTACGAGCCTGACGGTCCACGGCGGCCCTCCATCCGGCCAACCCCACGATGCACACGGCCTCGGGCTGCAGCCAGGCGCACAAGCGATCGAGGCGGGCCACCCCGGCCACATATTCGGCTGGGTCGAGGGCATCGGCGCGTGGCGTGGCCCGTTTCACGAGATCGGTCATGCCGATGCCGTGGTGGGCGAGGGCGTGGCGGGGATCCCGGTCTCGACTCACCATCCCGGCGGCGAGGGCGGCTGGCCAAAAGCGGTTGGTGGCGCTGATGTATCCGACGCCATGGTCGGCGGCGTGCAGGCTGGGGTTGAGGCCGCTCACCAACAGGCGCATGCCGGCGCCCACGAAGTCGGGGAGACCATGGGCGCGGGTGGTCCTTAGGCTGTACTCGGCCCCTCCGGTGGGGTCGGGGTGGGTGGCGAGATCGTCGAGTTCGAACCCGGCGCCGTGCACCACATCCTGCAATCGCTCCGTCGTCCAGGTGGAAAACCAGCGACCGGGCAGGTCGTCGTGGGGGAACACGCCCCGGCCTTGTTCGGTCCCACCGAAGAACGTCAGCTCGGCCGGGGCCTCCACGGCGAGGGCGTGGTGGAGGTCGTTGAGGGCCATAGGTACCTCGGTGGCGCGCAGGTGCACGTAGGAGTTGCGCGCCCAGGCAGCGCGCAGGCTGCCGCGCCGGAAGGGAAGGGCCGTTAGGTCGCCCCGCACCGGGAGGCACCCGGGGGCTACCTCCCTCGTGCGGCGCAGCATGGCGGCGGCGGCGTCGAAGGCCACCACCGGACGACCCAGGGCGGCGGTGTACCAGCCGGGGCCGGAACCGAGGTCCGCCACCGGGCCGGCGGGTCGCCGTTGCCCGAGCGCGATGGCGGCCTCGAGGTGGCGGGGCGTCCGGTGGGCCTCGTAGAAGGAACTTTGCTCCTCGTAGATGTCCACGGTGGGGCGGTCCACGCCCCGCAGGTTTGCACACTGGAGGGATCTCGCGTCGACCCACCGGCTCGGCTGGCCGATTACCAGATGCCGAGTTGCTCCTCGCGCTGCACTCGTTCCGCCACCTGTTCCCAGGTGGCGCCTCCGCGCGGGCCGCGTGTGCGTACCTCGAGCCGTTCCCAGGGGATGGCCCGGGCGGCCCCACGAGTGTCTCGCACCCCCACCGAGCCGTCGCCCTCGCGGCGTTCGACCTTCGCCTCCAGCCAGGAGCCGCCTCCCGCTCGACGGAAGCGCACCTGGTCTCCGGGGCGCAGGCCCACCGCCAGCAGGGCGCTGTCGGTGAGGGCGGCCGGGGTGGCCCCCTCGTCTTTCACGCCAGGGCCTCGCGAACCCGGCGTTGGAGTTTGCGCATCCCGCCGAGCCAGCGGTCGTAGTCGCCCGCTTTGCGCTGGAAGTAGGTGAGTACCTCCGGGTGCGGGAGGATCAGGAAGGTCTCGGCGGCCAGGCCCTGCACCACGGCTTCGGCTACCTCGTGGGCCTCAATCGCACCCTGGGCGAGCACCACGGAGCCGGCGGTGTCATCGGCCCCGGCGAGCAGCATGTTCGTGCGCACGCCTTGGGGGCACAGGCACGAGACCTTGATGCCTTCGTCGCCGTGGGTGATGGCGAGCCACTCGGCGAGGGCCACGGCGGCGTGTTTGGTGACGCTGTAGGGCGCGGTACCCAGGTTGGTGAGCAACCCCGCCGCCGAGGCGGTGTTCAGCAAGTAGCCCTCACCCCGGGCGATCATGGCCGGCAGCACGGCGCGCGCCGCATAGACGTGGGCCATCACGTTGATCTCCCAGATTTCTTGCCAGGCTTCGTTGGGGGTCTCGACCCCACCGCCGATGCCGATCCCGGCATTGGATACGAGGAGGTCGATCGGACCGAAGTGGGCGACGGTGGTTTCCACCGCCGCCACGATGTCGGGCTCGTGCGCTACGTCAGCGGTGAGGCCGATGGTGGTGGGGCCGAGTTCTTCGGCGAGAGCCACCGACTGCGGCGCATCTCGATCCACAATGGCCACGCCTCGGGCCCCTTCGGCCACGAAGCGGCGCACGAGGGCTTCCCCTATGCCGTTGGCCCCGCCGGTGACGAGTATCACCTTGTCCGTGATGTCCATTGGTCGTTCCTAGGCTTTTCCGAGGCCGGCGCGGATGCTGAGGTCGGCCGAGGCATGTCGGTCGCTGCCCCAGGGCAGTGGCATGAGGATGGGCACGTCCACCCCGGCGGCCACGTAGGCCTGCATGGTGGCGTGCACGGCATCGGGGTCGCCCATCACATCGATGGCATCCACCATCCGATCCGACACCGCCGCCAAGGCCCCCTCTCGGTTGCCGGCATCATGGTGGGCACGGATCGCTTCCACCTCGGACGCAAAGCCAGCCCGGGCAAAGTTGCGGGCGTAGGAATCAACCACGGCGTAGGAGAAGAGATCGCGGCGGGCGTGGTCGATGCCCTCGTGACGCTCACACACACCGGCGTGCACGTAGGCGTAGATCTCGGCGTTGCCGCCCTTGCGCACCTGCTCAACGGACCATCCAACGTGGGAGGCGGGGAGATAGTTGAGCGCCACCCCGTCGGCCACTTCGCCAGCCAAGGCCAACATCTTGGGGTTGAGGGCCCCGATGACGATCTTTGGTTTCTTTTCGCCGAGCCGCACTCCGAGCCGGAACCCTTTGACTTGGTAGAAGTCGCCGTCAAAATCCACCTTCTCGCCGGTGAGGCATTGGCGCAACAACGCCACGTATTCGCGGGTGTGGCCGAGAGGATGGTCGCGGTAGGCAACGCCATGCCATCGCTGGGTGACTACGGGCGAGGAGATACCCACCCCCAAGACGATGTCGCGTTCGGGGTGCAGGGCTTGCAGGGTGGCTCCGGCCATGGCCACCACCATCGGGGTGCGCAGTTGGAGGGCCAGCACGCCGGTGCCGAGGCCGAGTGACGGGGCGGCGGCCCCCACCGCCGCCAGGAGCGAGAACGCCTCCGGGCCGGTGGTCTCGGCGGTCCAATACGAGTCGTAGCCAAGGTCGGCTGCCAGCACCGAGGTGCGGATGGCGGTATCGGGACCGAGGTTCATGAGGCTGGCAAAGGTCACTCCGGCTCGTTCCATTCCCATGACCGCGAACGCTAACCGCTGGACCGGGGTGGCCTGGGCGGGCCCCGATGACGTGACGTTCGTCATTTGGGGGCGTAATCCCGCCCCGTCGTCACAAGGCTTGGGTAGGGTGTCGGGGATGACTAAGACAGAGGTTGCCACAGCAGGTACGGGCGAAGCGGGTGCGAAGGGTACCGATGAGGCGGTGATCAATGAGGCCCTGCGTCTCATTGACGGCGGCTTGTTGGACCTGATGCACCGGGAGCTCGTATCAACCGATGAGGTATCCGATCTTCTCCTCGATGTGCGGATGCTTCTCACGGCGGCCGAGTTGGCCTCCGGGAGAAACCCCGCCGCCGGGGCTTCGGTCGGCGCCTAGTTCCGAGACGTTTGTCGTCGGGGCCTCGTCCGCGTGCCGGCGGCGATCAGCGCGGCGAACTCATCCGTGATCGCGTCCCGTAGACCCCCCGGGTCGGCCACCGCGCCCAGGTCGGCGTTCAGGCCCATGTCGAGGCTGCCGTTGTACGACATCAGGGTGAGGTTCCAGGCGGTGCCGCCGGTGGGGCCCACCGGGTAGTTGGCTTCGATGCGCGCCCCGGCGATGAAAAGCGGGAAGGGGGCGCCGCGCACGTTGGAGGTGGCGAAGTCCACCGTCTCGGCTTGCTGGCGGGCGAGGCGCGTCATCACCGAGGTGGGAAGCAGGTTGGCCACCCCGGCCAGGCCGCCGACCAAAGTCATGGCCCGCTCTTGCTTGGTGGTGTCGAGTCGGGACCGGATGGCCGTGAAGCGTTCCTGCGGGTCGTGGAGGCCGACGGGCAGGAGCACGCGGGTAGGAGTGAAGGAGTTGCCGCCGGAGGAGTGGTCGCGGCGGGTGCTCACCGGCATGGTGATGCGAAGTTCGTCGATCGGCGATCCGGCGGAGCGGTGGTAGGCCCCCGCCCCGCCGACGGCGGCCGCCACGAACATGTCGTTGAGGCTTCCGCCGAGGGTGTTGGCGGCGGCCTTGGCCTCGGCCAGGGGCACCTGGAGTACCTCAATGCCACGGCGGAGCGATCGTTGCTTCCACAGTGGTGATCGGGCGGGGTCGGCCACCCCGATTTGCCGCCGCGCCGATCGACCGAGTTCGAGGGCATCGCCCGCCAGGCCGGTGAGGTGTCGGGGGTCCCGCATCACCGCGACGCCCCCTTCGGCGCTGCGGCGCACGAGCCCGAGCCCCCGGCGCAGTTGGTGGGTGAAGGTATCGATCGTTGCCTCCAGCAAGGTGGAATCGATCGATTCGGGAGGGGGTCGGGGGGGAGCGATGGGTTCGGTGGCGTCTCGGTCGATGTCGATGAACTGCTCCGACATGCGGATGCTGCCCTCCCCGTCGGCGATGGAATGGTGCAACTTCTGGACCATGGCGGCGCCGCCCCCTTCGATGCCCTCGATCACGAGGAACTCCCACAGTGGTCGCGTCCGGTCGAAGGGCCGCTGGACATGGGCGCTGGCCAGTTCAAGTAGTTGGGCCATGGTGCCCGGGGCGGGGAGAGCGGTCCAGCGGAGGTGGTAGTTGAGGTCGAAGTCGGGCTCGGCGCGCCACTCGGGAGGAGCCAGACGTCCGAGGGCCGGCACCACCCGTTGGTGGAGGCGGGGGACCATGGTCACGGCCCGCTCCAGGCGGGCCCGCAATCGATCAGGGTCGGGGGGGCGATCGAACAGCGTGATGTTGGCGATCGACGCGCTGAGGCGGGGGTCTTTTTCGAGGTTCCACATGAGGGCTTCGACGTCGGTCATGCGCCGTTCGTTCCGAAGTTCCCGATCTCCAGCCATAGTCCCGAAACGCTAGTGGCCGCTCAGCGGGGGAGCGACGTGTGCTTGAACTCGTTGAGTTCAGGGAAGTTGTCGATGAGATCGACGATGCGTTCGATGTAGGCGATGGCCTCGTCCGGATGGCCTTGCGGCCGGTTCATCACGCGGGCAAACACGGCACTGGAACCTCGTATGAGGGTGGGAACACCCCACCCCTCGTGGTACTTCACGGTGGCCTCGTGAGCCTGTTGCACCGTCACCAATGGTTCCCCGGTGGCGATCTGGGCCAACACGGCGTCGGCATCGACGTGTTGTTCTTCCAACACGCTTCGAATCGTCTCCTCGCGGTGGATCTGGCCGCCGTGATCGTGACGCCGCGCAAACAGGGCCTCGTGGGTGTCGAGGAACCGGTCGGGAAACGTGTCCCGTACGACCACCCCGGCTTGGAGGGCCAGCATCCCCGTATCGTCCTGCCAGTGATCCCAAATGTCGGGCTCCCCCTCCTCGTGGTGCATCTGGCCGAGGGAGAACGGTTCGAAGGTGACATCCCAGGCGGCGCCGGCGCGCAGGCCCGTGATCACGTAGTAGTGGAGGTTGCGGGCGAAGGGGCATCGGTAGTCCCAGTTCACCGAGAATGTGAGACGATCGCTCATGGGTGGTCTAACGCTGCGGGCCGGCTAGCCATTCCCGAGCGAGTTAGGGCTTGGGCCACGCACGGCGAGCGAGGGCGGCGATACTAATTCCCAAGGCGGCGCCGGCCACCACATCGGAGGCGTGGTGCATCTTCACGTACACCCGGCTACTGGCCACAATGGCGGCGATCCCGTAGTACAAGGGCCACAGCGGGTCGCCCTGGCTCAGGACCCCGGCGGCGGTGAACGCCGCACTGGCGTGACCGGAGGGGAAACTGCTCGTCTGGGGGATCCGGATGGGGTGGGGCCGGGGTCGGTCCGTCTCCCAATCGGGTCGCTGGCGTTGAAAGGCGTTCTTGATGCCGCCGTTCACGAGTAACGACTCGGCCGCCAGGATGGCCGACATCCGCACGGCGGTCATCGGGTCTCGGCCGGGGAGGAGTCCCTGGCCCACGCTGATGAGTTGCCAGATCAGCGACCAGTCGCCCAGGTCGGAGGCTCCGTACATCACCTTGTCGAGAGCACGATGGCCTCGAAGGCGTTCGACCTTGCGGTCGACGGCCTCGTCGAAACGCTCGACGAGTTGCTTGGCGCGAGTGAGGGGCACGGCGAGAGAGGGTACCGGCCGGGGGGTACTTCAGGACACTGCGGGTGTTTCTCCGGAGTGTCGTTCGCTCTCCCGGTTGATCCGATAGGCGTCGGCGAGGGCGATATCGCCCCCGAAGGAAGGGCAGTACGCCTTGTAGTCACACCAGTCGCACAGGCGGGTTGGGTTGGGCCGGAAGTCTTCCTCCTCGCAGGCCTGCTCCACGGCCGACCAGACGGCGGCCAACTTGCGTTCGACGCCCTTGGTGGAGCGATCAGTGGGGGTGGAGACAATGGCCACTGGGTTGGCGAGGTAGAGCAGTTGCACCTTCGCCGGTCGCTGGCCGAAGACCCGCTCGCAGAGCAACGAGTAGAACGCCACGCCGGCGAGGCGTTCTTGTTCTTGGCGCGGACCCGGAGCGCGGCCGGTTTTGTAGTCGGTAACCACGAGTTCGCCGTTGGCATCCAGCTCGAGGCGGTCGATGATGCCGCGAAGGATCACCCCGTCGATCTCGGCCTCCAACTTCAATTCGATGCCGATGGGCGTAATGGTGGTGGGGTCTTCGAGGCGGAAGTATTTCTGAAGGAGCACGCGTGACTCGCTGAGGAAGGTGGCTTCCGCGGCGTTGTCCAGGGCTAGGTCGGTGAAATCAGGATTGGAGCGAAACTCGGCGGTGGCTTCTTCGAGGCACACCAGCGAGCGCTCGAAGGTGCGCTCAGGGGCCTCGAGGCAGAACAGCCGCTCGAGGGCCGCGTGCACGAGGCTCCCGCGGGTGGCCGCTATCGACGGCATTTGAGGGAGATGGTCGATGGCCGAGAACCGAAACGACAGGGCGCAATTGGTGAACGATGACACCTTCGAGGGCGAGAGGCTGGCGGGCAGGGGTAACGGCATGGCGTCAGGCTAGGCCGGGGGTGTGACAGCAACCGGCGGGCGGTTGGCTCAGCGGAGGGTGGCGGCGAAGGCGGCGGCCGAGGCGGCGAGTGTTCGGGGCGCTTCGAGCGGCCCGAAATGACCCATGAAGCGGTGGCGTTCAAGGCTCCCCTGAGGCAGGACGAGGGCGATGGCCTCGGCCAGGGCGCCGGGGGGAAGAAGGTGGTCTCCGCACACCACTAGCACCGGGCAGTGCACGTCCCCGAGCCGACTGAAGGCCTGGTGGCCGTCGCCACCGCGAAAGATCTGGGCTTCGTCGGCCGGTCGGCAGGCCAGGTGCACTGTTCCATCCTCGTCGGCTACAAATCCATGCCGGACGTAGGCCGCTAAGGCCGCCGCTTGCCAGGTATTCAGAGGCGGTTTCGCGCTGTAGTGCGCCAAGGCCTCGGCGGCGGTCGGGAAGTTTTCGCGCCGGCGGGCGGCGCCCTCGGACAGATGCTTACCGCCCTCCATCGCCCCGGCGGGGCTCGGTGGTGGCGCGATGGGTTCGAAGAGCCAGAGCCCGGCGAAGGTGCCCGGGCGGGCCTGCTCGGCGAGGAGCAATGCGGCGGCCCCCATCGAGTGGCCGATACCGAGGAACTGCCCGGGTTGGCCCGGGAGGTGGTGCACCGCCGCCTCCACGTCGTCTCCCATTTCCGTCCACGGGAGCGGTTGGTTCGGTGGCACCACCGATTGGCCATGGGCGCGAAAGTCCAGGGCCCACCGCTGAAAGCCGTCGCCGAGGGCCGCCGCGAAGGGCTCCCAGACCGCGCCGTGGAGTCCGGTGGCATGGGCAAAGAGCGTGGGCCGGCCGCTTCCGCCGAAGTCATGGACCGCCAGGCTGACGCCGCAGGAGGAGGGCAGCGAACGCATAGGGACATCTTGATCCGGCGATGGGCGCCGAGGCGAATAGCGTGGCGGCCATGACGGAGTTTGCCCCCGACGATGAGTACCCGAGCGACTCCCTTGATGAGGCCGCCGTCCGGGCGGCGAACCGTTGTTTCTACGATGCCTTCGAGGCGCGCGACCTCGACGCGATGTCCGACGCCTGGGTGCACGACGACCGCGTTTCCTGCACCCACCCGGGTTGGCGCACACTCCGCGGCTGGGGCGCCGTGTCGGGCTCATGGTTCGCTCTGTTCGGAGGCCCAAACCCCCTGCAGTTCATCCTCACCGACGAGGTCGTCTCGGTGGCGGGGGATACCGCCTGGGTGACGGTGGATGAGAACCTCATCAGCGTTGACGGTGGCGGAACCATCGCCGCCATCAACGTCTTTGTGCGCACGGGGGAGCGGTGGCGTTGTGTGGCCCACCACGGCTCTGCGGTGGCGCCGCCACCGTGACGAACAATGGCGGAGGTCCTCCAGGAGCCTATGTTGCGGAGGCAGGGCGGTAAGTGAGGAGATTTTTCCCCCGGGAAGGACCGTTCGGTGGAACAATGGGTACACAGGCTCAACTGAAGGAGCGCCCATGGATCTTCGAGTGCTCGTCCTCACCGACGACCTAGATCTTGCGTCACTCGTGCAGGGTCAGGCGGAGAATCTCGGGTGCAGTTGCAACGTGCAGTCGTCGTACGACGGTGCCAGTGGGGAGCCCGATTGGGCCGATGCCGTCATCGTCGATTTGGCGGGCGAGGGCTTCAATGACCTACATCGGATGCGCGTTGAGACGCCCCGAGTGCGCATCTTGGCCGTCGCCGACGATGTGGCGGCGGGTGACCAAGCCCGCCAGGCCGGGGCCGAGTTCGTGTTGCTGGAGCCGCTTGTCCTCGCCGAGTTGGTGGTGGCCCTGCGGGCGCTCCAACCCGTCACCGACCCACCGGTGATCGATCTGGGCACCGGCGAAGCATCCGACCCGGTGGAGGAGTCTGATACGCGGTGGTGGGCCACTCGCTGAATCAGCGGATTATGAGGGGTGATCCTGGATCGCCCCGTGGGGCAGGATCGCGGCCACCTCTCAGCCGAGTGCCGGTGCCCGATGACCAGCCCCGGTGGTGGTCGCATGGGAGAAACCAACCGGAAGACCTCGCCGAGCGGCCCCGCCACGGCTAGACACACCACCGTCGCCGCGGTAAGTTTTCAGCCTGGCAGAAAAGCGGGGGAACGACATGACGAGCCAGGCGGGCACGCTGGCGATCCATCAGGCCGAGGCACTGGCGGCAGCGGGCGAGACGCGCGGCGCCATCGATCTGCTGGCCGCCCAGAATCGTCAGGCCCGTGACACCGCCGTTGAGCTCGCCCTGGTGGGTCTCCGTCGCGATGGTCCAGCCACCCTGGTGTCGCCGCCCTCGGTGGCTCCCGCGCCCATTCGGGCCACCCCCCCGACGGGCGAGGTGTTTGAGGTGGACGCGGTTGACCTAGACGCGGCGGCGGTTCGGGAGGGGTTCGCGCAGAGTGGATGTGTGTTGGTGCGCGGATTGGTGCCACCGGAGCGGGTGGCACTGTTGGTGGCCGGCATGGATGCCTCCCTGGCCGCCCTCGATGCGGCCGCGGAGAATCCCGCCTTGGTTGATGCCAGTTGGTACAGCCCGGGCTCGATGCCCGACCGCCTCGCCGGGGGACTCTCGGAGGCCGACCATCGTCTTTTCCTGCGCCAGCGCGGGGGGATGTGGACTGTCGACTCACCCCGGATGCTGTTCGAACTCCTCGACCTGATGGACGACGTGGGTGTCGGTGCGGTGATGACGGAGTTCCTCGGCGAACGCCCCTTGCTTTCCGCCCTGAAGTGCACCATGCGAAGGGTGCCGCCCGATCAGGTCCCACACGGCGGATGGCATCAGGACGGAGCCTTCCTGGGTGATCAGGTGGGCGCGTTCAATGTCTGGCTGGCTCTCACTGACTGTGGCGTGGACGCTCCCGGGCTCGACGTGGTGCCCAAGCGGGTGGGCCGGGTGCTGGCGAGCGATGACGATTCGCCGTTTGACTGGTCGCTGTCGAATCGGGCGGTATCCGAGGAAGCCGGCGCTGTGCCGATCCTGCGTCCGGTTTTCGAATCGGGCGACGCCTTGCTGTTCGACCATCTGCTCGTCCATCGAACGGCTTTGTCGCCCACCATGACCCGTCCTCGTTACGCCATCGAGTCCTGGTTTTTTGCGCCCTCGGCCTATCCGGTGGGGCAACTTCCGATTCTCTACTGAAGCACCGGTGGATAGTCTCGGTCGGGGTCGATCGGCGCGGTGCGCCGATACCGCAGTGGGTCGGCCAGCCCGGCGGCGGCCACGGAGCGGAGGCGCTGAGCGCTGTCCGACCACCGGAATCGGTCGACAAAGTGAGCTCCGTTGGTGGCGATCCGTCTACGCAGATTGTCGTCGCCGCTGAGTTGGCTGAGCACGTCGGCCATGTCGTCGGGCTCTCCACCGCAGATCATGGCCGTCTCGCCGTCGATGGCGTAATCGGCTGATCCACCGTTGTCGGTGGTAACCAGCGCACAGCCGCACGCCATTGCCTCCACCGCACACATCCCGAACCCTTCGCGCCAACTGGGCTGGAGGAACATCGAGGCACCGGGGTAGATCTTCTCGGCGAGGATCGCCTGGCCGGGCGCTAAAACAAACTCGAGTCCAGGGTCCAGGGTCCGGGCCAAGGGAATCGTCCCGAACACGGTGCTCGGCACACCGAGGGAGCGATGGAGCCGCTCGAGGGCCATGAGGCCAGCCTCGCCTCGCTTCGCCGGGAACGGATCAAAGTTCATCGTGGCCCGAGGTGACCGCCCGGCGATGGGCCGGAGGATCCGAAACCGCTCGTGATCGAGGCCGTTGGGGATGTTCACCACATGGTTCGCCGGCACGCCGTGGTTCACCGCCAGGTCCACCATCCAGGATCCCACGCACACTTTCGGACCCGGAAGGTCGAGGGCGAGATTCTCTATGGCGGCCGGAAACACACCGTGTCCTTGAAGAAGAGTGATCGGTAGCCAGCGGTGGGCACCCGGTTGTTGCAGGGCCTCTAACAGGCGGCGGCCGGGGGCTCCGCCGGAGGGGGCAAGGGCCGTGGCGATGAGTTTTGTTGAGTACACCACTACGTCGCTGTCGGGGATTTCCTCGGGGGCGAGGTGGGCGCCGAAGCGGTGCTCGACGGCCTCATCGAAGGCGAACCAGGGAAGGTCCGCCTGGCTGCGGATCGTCATCTCGTCGTGGGGAAGGTGGACGACGCGAACGTGGTCGGTGCCAAGGCGGGCGAGGGCGTTCACCAGTTCGAACCTTGCGATATCGCCACCGGTCGGGCGGGGGCAGCTCGGGGCCAGGAAGGTCCACCGGATGGGGGCGGGAGCGAAGGTGGTACTCACGGTGCCTGTTCTTTCAGCCGTCGGCGGGTGGCCGCGAGTTGTTCGGGGGTGAGGCGGAACTGGCTTCCCGTCTGATTCACGAAATACCGGTCAATGTCGGGGAGGTTGGCTCGGTCGATACCGATCTGCTCGGCAAAGGCCGGGATGACAGAACCGTCCGCGGCCATGGTGGCGTCGTAGTCGATCACGTCCACGTGTTCGTGGCCGAACCACCGCCGATACCCGGCCAGGAGCGCGTCGTAGTCGAGGAGCCAGGAGTCGTCCTCTACATAGGCGAAGGAGGACGGATCGGTGCTCACCGGAAACCCGGTGGCTTCGAGTTGCTGGCGGTAGGACCGCAGGAAGGCGGTCTTGTCCCGGAGGAACACGATGACCCGCACGGGGCCAGTACCGAGCAGGTCTCGCAGCCGTTCCAGTTCATCATCGAACCGGAGGTAGCTGAGGTCTTCGTGGGAAAAGACGACGACTTCGGGGCCGGGGCGGCTGACGTAATCGCGCACGTGGGCCTCGGCATGGGAGAGCCATGCCGGCTCTTGGGTCTCCGGTAGGCGCAAGCGCGCCGGCCAAAATCGCTCAGGACGGATGGCCAGCAACGGAAGTTCGGCGTGGGAATTGGGAATGACCAGGCCCGGCGGATACATGATCCCGGCGTCGGCCAGCAGGCCGGCGTTTTGGTCGGCCAGGAACTGTTGCAGCGAGGTGGTGCCAGTCTTGTGCGTGCCCACATGGAGCACGATCCCCCCCGTCATGACCGCAGTGTACCGATCAGCCCGGAGAGTGGCCGGGCCAGGGTTTATTAGCTCATCGCCTTGAAGGCGAGCATCATCTCTTCGTTGAGATTGCCGGGTACCTCGTAGCCCTCTTCTTGGTGGATCTTGTCAAAATTGTCCCGCACACCCTCGGGGGTGAGATGCTCATCGAAGTGGCCGGGGGTGACCCCTACGAACACGCGGGCCACGCGCCCGCCCCCCACGGAATAGACCTCGCCGCTCACCGGGCAGTCCTCGTGGGCCAGGTAGGTGACAATGGGAGTGACGAGTTCGGGGGCCAATCGGTCGGCGGCGGCGCCGAGCAACTCCTCGGTCATGCGGGTCTTGGCAACCGGGGCGATGGCGTTGGCCTTGATGTTGTTCTTGGCCCCTTCCACCGCTAACACCCGGGTGAAGCCGACGAGACCCATCTTGGCGGCCCCGTAGTTCGTCTGGCCGAAGTTGCCGAAGATGCCCGCCCCCGATGAGGTGTTGATGATGCGGCCATAGCCCTGGTCTCGCATGATCTGCCAGGCCGGTTGGGTGACGTAGAAGGCCCCCCGAAGGTGCACATCGAGTACGGGGTTGAGCTGGTCCGGCGTCATGTTCTTGAATGACGTGTCGCGCAGAATCCCTGCGTTATTGATGATGATGTCGATACGACCGAACGTGTCGATGGCGGTCTGCACGATGCCGGCCCCTCCCTCGGGGGTAGCCACACTGTCGTAGTTGGCGATGGCCTCGCCCCCGAGGGCGGTGATCTCGTCGACCACCGCTTGGGCGGCGGTGGTCGAATGACCGGTGCCATCACTGGCACCACCGAGGTCATTGACCACCACGAGGGCGCCCCGCCGGGCGAGGTCGAGGGCATGCGAGCGGCCGAGGCCACCCCCGGCTCCGGTGATAATCGCCACCTTGCCATCGAAACCGAGATCAGCCATGCCTACTCCTGCGCGCTCGTGGGGGTTTGTGAAGAACCGGGAGCGTACGCAACGACCCGGCTGGCCACCGAATCAGCGCCGGTCCACCGTTAGTTGCGGCCCTGCAACTTGGAGAGCAGGCGCAAGACCTCGAGGTAGAGCCATACGATCGTGATGAGCAGTCCAAAAGCCGCGTACCACTCGGTTTGCTTGGGTGCGCCGGCCGCTACGCCGCGCTCCACGAAGTCGAAGTCCAGGAGGAGATTGAAGGCCGCAACGGCCACGATCACCAGACTGATGGCGATGCCCAAGAAGCTCGAGTCGTGTAGGAAAGGCACCGACGCGCCGAACAGGCTGAGGATGATGTTGACCAGGTACATCAACACCACGGCCCCGGTGGCCGCCACAATGCCCATTCGGAGTTTGTCGGTGATGGTGATGATCCGGGTGGCGAAGAGGAACAGCATCACCGCAAATACCCCGATGGTGAGGCCGATGGCCTGCAGGACGATTCCGTCGTAGGCGCTGTTGTACACCGCCGAGATCGCCCCCAGAATCGCTCCCTCGAGCAAGGCGTAGGCCGGAGCGGTGAACCGGGCCAGATTCGGCTTGAAAATCGTAAGCAGGGCCACGCCGAACGCGGCGAGCATGACCAACAGTACCCACGCGGGGAACTGAACCTGGGTTCCGCTGGTGTCCACGCTGTTCCACCCGTACACCCCGGCGGCCACGAGCAGTACCAGCAGGGCGGCAGTGGCCCAGACCGTCCCGTTGACCGTCATGGCGGCGTGACCGGTGGCCGGGGGCTGGTAGGAAGGCGACTGGTAGGCGGTCTCCAGTTGGTCGGTGCCCGCGGCCCAGCCCGCGCTGCTCTCGGAGACTCGTTTGAAGGCCTTGTCGTTCAGGGCCGGATTAGATGAGGTGCGTTGCTCTGCCATGGCCACAGTATGCCTCAGGCCCGGCCGGTTGAGGTGGTCGGCCAGGGTGAAAAGTCAGGACACCGCACTCGCCACGCGAACGGCGATATGTACAGCGTGGTCTCCGAGTCGCTCGTAGAACCTGGCCACCAGGGTGGCATCGGCGGCGGCAGACCCCGCCACGCCTCCGGCGAGCAACTCTGCGGTGAGGCGAGTGTGAAGCTCGTCCACCTCGTCGTCGGCGGCTTCCAGGCGCTCCCCCGCGGTGGGATCCCGCTGGATAAAGCCCTCGGCGGCCATGCGCCAGAGTTCAATGGCGACGGTCCCCATGCGTTCGAGCATGCCGCGTGCCGCAGGGGAGAGTTGGGCCACTAGGCCGGTGCCCGCCCGCTTAGCGATGTGCTCGGCGAGGTCGCCCGACCGCTCCAGTTCCGGGACGATGCGGATGATGGCCAGGGCATACCGCAGGTCGCCCGCCATCGGGGACTGCAAGAGGAGCAGTCGCTCGATGTCGCCTTCGATTTCCAACATCAGGCCGTCGATCATTTTCTCGCCGGCCCGAACCGTGGCCAGGGCATCGGTGTTATCGCCCAGCAGGGCCTCGTTGGCCGCCGCTAGTGCTTCGGTCACCAGGGCGAACAGGCGCACCACTTTTTGGTCGATCACATCGAGGTCGCGGTGAAACCCCACCCGCAGTTCCTGTGGTTGGTCGGTCATGTGGTGTCCACTCCCATTTGTTCAGCGGCCCAACTTTTGAGTCGCCGATAGTCCACTTTGCCGTTGGGGGCCCTCCCGATTGTATCGATGAACAGGACTCGCTTGGGGGCTTTATAGGCAGCCAACTTCCCCTTCACATGGCTGATGATGGCCCCTTCCTCGAAGGCCGCTCCGGGGAGGATCTCGACTACGGCGGTGATCGCCTCACCGAACTTCTCATCGGGTAGTCCCACCACCACCGCGTCGGCCACTGTCTCGTGCGTCTTGAGGGCTTCCTCCACCTCCTCGGGGTACACCTTCTCGCCGCCGGTATTGATACACACCGAACCCCGACCGAGCAGGGTCAGGGAACCGTCGGCATCGACGGTGGCGTAGTCGCCCGGTACGGAGTAGCGCTCGCCCTCGAACATGATGAACGTGGCCGCTGATTTCGCCGGGTCCTTGTAATAGCCGATGGGCTGGAACCCCCCCACCGCCACCCGGCCGGTCTCGCCGGAGCCGGGCTCCACCAAGCGGCCGTCGTCGGTGATGACCTTTGTGAAGGGTCCCACCGTGAACTTGGCGGTGAGGCTCGTCCCGGCCGCCGTACTGACCGACTGTCCCATGCCGAGGGCTTCCGACGACGAAAACGCGTCGATGATCATCAATCCGCTCTGATGGCCCAGGAGCGCCTGCTTGGCCCCTTCGCTGAACATCACCCCGGAGCTGGAGATGATCACGAGGCTCGAGATGTCCCAGCGGTTGGGGTTCGCATCCAGGGCGCGCACCATTGGCTTGGCGAAGGCATCACCCACGATGGCGATGGTGTTCACGCCCTCGCGCTCCACGGTGTCGAAGAGTTCCTCGATATCAAGAGTGCGGGACACCAACGTGACCGTGCAGCCACCGCCCGAGAGCACGATGAGTTGTGTAAAACAGCCGGTGCCGTGCATGAGGGGACAGGCCGGCATGCCTACGAGGCCGGGGCCTTGCACTTGGTCACGGATGAGTTGGAGGTCGGGATCGCCCGTGCGGGCATCGGGGATGACCGTGCCGACGAGCGTGCGGAAGAGATCGTCTTGACGCCACATCACGCCCTTGGGCATCCCGGTGGTACCACCGGTGTAGAGCAGGAGAAGGTGGTCGCCGTCGCGTCCCCACGGCCCCTCCACCGCTTCGGAGGTTCCGGCTTCGGCGGCGGTTTCATAGGGCGTGGCCCAGGCCGGACAACCGCCGGCCCCGTCGTCTACCCACAGCCACAGTCGCACCATCGGCACTCGCGCGCGGATGCCCTCGATGCGATCGGAGAAACTGCCGTGGAACACCACCGCCACCACGTCGCCGTTTTCCCACAGGTAGACGAGTTCGTCGTCGAGATAGCGATAGTTCGTGTTGATGGGGGCCAAGCCTGCCTTGAAGGTGCCGAACATGGACTCGAGGTACTCGACTCCGTTGTAGAGGTATTGAGCGACCTTGTCCTGTTCCTTCACGCCCGCATCGAGCAGGGCGCGGGCAATGCCGTTCGCTCGTCGGTCGAACTCGGCCCAGGTAATCCGGCGGTCGCCATGCACCTGGGCCGGCGCGTCGGGCACCTGTTGGGCCACGGTTTCCCAGACATCGGCAAAGTTCCAACCCGGCATAGATCCCCCTCAAGCGGTGTTAGTGACTGCGGACTCTACAGTGACGGTCGTTCTTGACGACTCAGTCGCGAGCAGGGATAGGTTGCGATCGTGGATTTCGAACTCCCCGCCGCCAACGACTCCCGCCGAATCGAGGTGCGGGCCTGGCTCGACGCGCACCCGCAACCCAGTGCCCGGCAGTTGGCCGAGGCGGGCTATGTGGCGCCCCACTGGCCGAAGCCGTGGGGCCTCGATGCCGATCCGATCCAGCAGATCGTGATCGACGAGGAACTGGCGGCCGCGGGCATCCAACGACCGTCCAACGTCATTGGGATCGGCTGGGCTGGACCCACCCTGTTGCACGGCGGCACCCAGGCCCAACAGGACCGCTACTTGTTTCCGTTGTTGGCCGGCGAGGAGATCTGGTGCCAACTCTTCAGCGAACCGGGGTCGGGGTCTGACCTTGCTTCGTTGTCTACCCGGGCTGTGCGCGATGGCGACGAGTGGGTGGTGACCGGCCAGAAGATCTGGACGTCGCTGGCCCAGTTTTCTGCCTTTGGCATCCTCATTGCCCGCACGAATACCGACGCTCCCAAACATGAGGGAATTTCCTATTTCATCTGTCCAATGGACGCCCCCGGTGTGGAGATCCGCCCGATCATCGAGATGACCGGGGCCCACATGTTCAATGAAGTGTTCCTCAACGAGGTGCGCCTTCCCGCCGAGAATCTGGTGGGCGAGATGAACCGTGGCTGGGGCCTGGCCAAGGTAACGCTCGGGAACGAGCGCGTGTCTCTGTCCTCGGGTGGGGCGCTGTGGGGGATGGGGCCTAACGCACAGGACCTCATCGATGTGGTGCGGGCTGCGGGCGGCACCACCGATGTGGTGCTACGCCAACGCCTCGCGGCGCTGTACATCGAACACGAATTGCTCCGGCTCATCCGACTGCGAACGGTCACGGCCCGTATCAACGGGCAGCCGCCGGGGGCCGAGGCCTCGGTGCGCAAGATCATGGCCGACGAGCACGGCCAGGCGATCATGGGCCTTGCCAAAGACCTAGCGGGGCCGGGGGGGATGCTCTCCGATCGCGGCCCGCAAGGCGCCGAAGCCGAACTGTGGCACTACGGATTTCTCTTTTCGCCTGCCCTCACCGTGGGCGGCGGAACCGGCGAGGTGCAGCGCAATATCGTGGCCGAACGGGTCCTGGGCTTGCCCCACGATGCCGATGTGGAGCAGGGCCAGACCTGGTCCGAGTCGCGACACTGACATGGGTGGCCCGCCGCCACTGTTGCCCGTGGTTTGGGGCGCGGTTCCCGGTGCGTGTCAGGCTGTGGGTTATGAACTCGGTGCTCGTTCCGGTGGACCTGAAACGCCACGAAAAGGTGCGGGCTTGGGCTGACCTTCCCGGGGTGCCCGTGGGCGAGCCCGGCAAGGTGCTGGTCGTCTCGGGGGTTACCTGGGTCCGGTACCGAGTGCTGTTCGATAACGGGGTGGAGATGGGCCTACTCGACGGCCGCCACATCGTGGCCACCCCGGGGTTCATCCCGATAGAAGACCGTGTTGAAGAAGAGGCCGTTCAGGCGACGGACACGGGTGCCACCGCCGGAGAGGCCCAGGACAGCGCCGGCGATACCAACCCGTTTGGAGTGCCGAGCCATCTGCTCGAGCGGTCCGCCAAGGCCCGCCTCCGCCACGGCGGCGGCTGAATCAATCGACCACCACAAAGGGGAATGTCATGAAGCTCTCTACGTCGCTGAATTACGCCGGTGGATTCAAACAAGGCACGGATCAGGTAGTGGAAATGGAAAAGGCCGGCCTCGACATGGTGTGGGTGGCCGAGGCCTACAGCTTCGATGCTGTCAGCAGCATGGGGTACTTGGCGGCCAAGACCTCCACGGTGGAGATCGCCGCCGGTATTTTGCCCATCTACACCCGCACCCCCACCCTGATCGCGATGACCGCCGCCGGTATCGACGCTCTCTCCGACGGCCGGTGCATCCTTGGCCTCGGGGCGTCGGGTCCGCAGGTCATCGAAGGATTCCACGGCGTTGTCTACGACCGGCCCCTTGGGCGCACTCGGGAGATCATCGACGTGTGTCGCCAGGTGTGGCGCCGAGAGAAGGTAGAGCACTCCGGGGTGAGCTACCAGATTCCTGTTTCGGCAGGGAAGGGAAGTGGCCTCGGCAAGCCCCTCAAGCTCATCAACCATCCTGTGCGCTCCGAGATCCCGATTTACGTGGCGTCACTCGGACCCAAGAATGTTGAGATGACCGCCGAGAAGGCCGACGGCTGGCTTCCGTTGTTTTACCTACCCGAAAGAGCTCAGGATGTGTGGGGGGCGGATCTGGCCGCCGGAGCCGCCAAACGCGACACCGACCGTGCCCCGATGGACGTCGTGGCGGGGGGCCTGCTGGCGGTGGGTGAGGGTGCCGAGGCCGTGCGCGAATACTCCCGTCCGGTGGTGGCGCTCTACGTGGGCGGTATGGGAGCGAAGGGGAAGAACTTCTACAACGACCTCATCTGTCGTTACGGATTTGAGGCCGAGGCAGAAGCCATCCAGGACCTGTATCTGCAGGGGAAGAAGGACGAAGCCGCCCAGATGGTGCCCGATGCGTTGCTGGAGGCCACCTCGCTGTGCGGCAGTGAGGGGTACGTGAAAGAGCGACTTGCCGCCTACCAGGAGAGTGGCGTCACGGTCCTCAACATCACGCCGATCGGCAAAGACCCTGTGAAGCTGATCGAGCAGGTAAAGGGCTGGATCCAAGACCTGTAGCCCCCCGGAGGGGTGGAGTCATCAGCAGGTGGTGCTCCCCGAAGGGCGATAGCGGGCGCGGAACTTGTCGTTGGCGGTGTTCCCATCGGGGTAGGTGATGGTCCTGGTGGTCGTGACGGCGGTGCAGCGGCCGGCGGGTGCTTCCACGATGTCGGTTTGGGCCCCATTGGCGTAGGGCGTGGAGTAGAGCGTAACGGTGAGGCTGGTCCCGGTATAAGAGGTCCAGATCATGATCCCGTAGGGCGTGTCGTTGGTAAACGCGAGATCCGGATTAGGGAACCCCATGGTGGCTTCCCGACCGCGTGGGTAGCGGTCGAAGTACTCCGAGTGGGCTTGGGATGTGGTGATGGGAAGGCCAGCGAAATAGGCGGCGTTGAAGGTGGTGGTGGCGAACTGTGAGATGCCGCCGCCGATCTCGTTCACATGGGCACCGTTACTAATGGCGCCGGCTTCCACGAACCCATCGGCGGCGGTGCGCTTCCCCACGTGGTCGTTGATGGAGAAGGTCGCGCCGGGCGCGATCACCGCCCCCCGCACGAGATCGGCGATGCGGTGGATGTTGGTAATCCGTGCGCCGGTGGGGGCGTGGTAGGTCGTGAAGCCCGGCCCGGCGGTGGTCGGGGCGCCGTCTCGCCAGGCGTTGTTGCCGCCCACTGCCCGCACAATGCCGTAGGCCTTCGCAGCGGCCACCGTGAACAGGGCCGGTCCGGGCACGAGTTCGAGGTCGACGGATCGGGTGTTGTTGTTGAGAGCGGCAAGGATGGTGGTACTCGCACCCTCCCCGCAGCAGATGGTGCCTGGCTGGTCAGCCACGATCACTGGCTGGCCATTGCCGCCGAGGGTGAAAGAGGCATCGACCGGGTGGCCATCGACGTCCTTGAAGGCCCGCTGCAGATCGACAGAAACCTTGGTGGGGTCAAACGCCATCGCCACTGTGCCATCGGCTGCGCTGGTAAGGGTGACCCACGAACGCATCGTGTCCCCCTTGATCGTACGGCTGGTGTTGCCCGCGCGGATCTCGATCGGTTCGGCGGTGAGCGCCTCGGCGGTCGACGCGGCGGAGGCGGCGGCTTCTTCGGAACCCAACGGCGGAAGGGGGCTTTGCTTCACGGTGAGGCGAATGGTGGCCTCACCGTTGTCGGCGGCTACCTGAGCCGCCGTCATTAGCGCAGTGGCCGCGGTAGCGCTATCGATCCCTTCCCCGTCTTTCCCGGGGATGCCCTTGAGCCCTCCGTCGACGAGTTCGACGGAGGGCTCGGTGGGTTCGACGCGGTCCTCGCCCTGAAGCTCCACCAGGTTGACGGCAACCTGTTCGGTGTTGACCTGGAATTGCAACGGGGCCTGGTGTTCGGTCCAGAACGATTTGGCCCAGACGAATGGGCGAAGCAAGAACGGCGTGCCGTAGTTGGGGTTCAGGGCACCATCAGTGGTCTTACCCTCGTCGATGGTCAGGCCGAGCGCCTCTGCGGTGGTGGAGTAGGTCGAGTCCCCTGCGACTATCTCCACTGGCGTGGATGCAAAGCCGACGGAGGTCTCGGCGATGCGTCCCGCCAACTCATCCTCACCGAGCCCGCCGATGGCAACACCGGCCAGGCTTGTGTTTCGAGGTACTTGATGAGCACCCGTGTCCACCGCCCACCCGGTGATCAGCACCACGAGGAGAACGATGGGAACCGAAATGATGGCCAGGATCCACCGGCGCTTGGTGCCGGTGGACTTGCTGGGGCCGGGTGCGATGAGGTGGCTAGGGGTGGCGAGACCCCGGGGTGCAACGGGGGCGACGGGGGGGATATCGTTCATCACCCCTAATCTTTCACGCCGACACCCCCTCATGGGATTCGCCCCCCGCCCGAGGGTGGGCTAAACGAAGGAAGCCGGTCACGGCCACTGACTTCAGGGGGATAGTAGGGATGACGAAACTATGCGAAGGCCGGGTCGCCATCATCACCGGCGCTGGACGGGGGATCGGCCGCGAACATGCTCTGCTGCTGGCCCATCACGGCGCCCGGGTGGTGGTCAATGACCTCGGTGGGTCAATGGACGGCGAGGGCAACGATCAGGGCCCGGCCCACGACGTGGTGGCGGAGATCCAAGCGATGGGTGGCGAGGCGATCGCCAACGGCGACGACATCAGCGACTGGGACGGAGCCGAGCGGCTGGTGAACTCGGCCATCGAAACCTTCGGAGGGCTCGACGTGCTGATCAACAACGCCGGCATTCTGCGCGATCGCATGCTTACCAACATGAGCGAGGCGGAGTGGGATGCGGTGATCAAGGTGCACCTCAAGGGCACGTTTGCCCCCGCGCGACATGCTGCGGCCTATTGGCGCGATCGAGCGAAGGCGGGTGAGACCAACGACGCCCGCATCATCAATACGTCATCTCCGTCGGGCATTTACGGCAACGTGGGTCAAACCAACTACGGGGCGGCCAAAGCCGGTATTGCCAGTTTCACGATCATCGCCGCCAAGGAACTAGGGCGTTACGGGGTTACGGTGAATGCCATCGCCCCCGCCGCCCTCACGCGTATGACCGAGGGATTGGGCATGGGCAACGCCTCCGAGGAGGTAAAGGAGCAGATGTCGCCGGCTCACATCGCCCCGATCGTGTGTTGGCTGGCTAGCCCCGCCGCGGCGCATGTCACCGGCCGAGTGTTCGATGTGACCGGTCAGATGATTTCCGTCAGTGAAGGCTGGCACCGGGGTCCGTCGCTGGAGCATCCCTCCGATGACATCGCCGAGTTGGGACCGAAGGTGTCGGAGCTGGTTGCTCAGGCTCGTCCCAATGCCAACATGTACGGCTACGACGAGAAGTAGGAGAAGGCCAATGCCGATCAATCCTGAAGCAGTGGGTACGAAGTCCGAGCCGACCCGACGCACCTGGAGCAGCAAGGACGTGCTGATCTACGCCCTCGGGGTGGGAGCGGGGGCCGCCGACCCCCTCGACGAACTGCAATTCACCACCGAGAACACCAACGACACGCCATTGCGGGCGCTACCTACCATGGCGGTGGTGCTCGGCCCGATGGGGGGGAGTTTCGGGGCCATCGGGTCCTTTAACCCGGCGATGTTGGTGCACGGCGAGCAGGGGATCACGATGCACCAGGAGATCCCGGTGGAGGGCGAACTCGAGGCGGTGAGCGAGATCACTGCGATTTACGACAAGGGCAAGGGTGCGGTCATCGTGTCGGAGAGCACGGCCACTCTGGTGAGTACCGGTGCACCGCTTTTTTCGACTCGCATGTCGGCCTACATTCGCGGTGAAGGTGGATTTGGCGGCGATCGCGGCCCCTCAGGTACGCCCAATCGGGCCCCCGAGCGCGATCCCGATCACAGCATCACCGTGCAGACACGCACCGACCAGGCCCTCATCTACCGTTTATCGGGGGACCGCAACCCGCTGCATTCGGATCCGTCCTTCGCCGCTATGGGCGGGTTTGACCGGCCGATCCTGCATGGGCTTTGCACCTACGGTTTCACCGGACGGGTGTTGTTGCACGTGCTCTGCAGCGGGGATCCGAGCCGATTCAAGGGACTCGACGCTCGCTTCTCATCTCCGGTTATGCCCGGTGAGGCGTTGAAGGTCAACGCGTGGTTGGACGGCGACGGCAGTGCCGTGTTCCAGACGTGCGGACAGGACGGCCGCGTCGTTATTGACGCCGGGCGGGTTACGTACTCCACCTGAGGGCCTAGAACAACGAGGTCTGGGCGCGCTCGATGCCCCGTAGCGTGTCGTAGTCCACCTCGACACACATGATGCCCCGCTCGACGGCGAGGGCCTTTGCCTGAGGTTTGATCACCTGGGCTACCAACATGCCCCGCACCGGTCGCAGCATTGGGTCTCGGTTCATGAACTCTAGGTAGCGGGCGAGTTGCTCCACCCCGTCGATTTCGCCCCGTCGTTTGATTTCCACCGCTACTGATTGGCCGCTGGCATCGGTGCAGAGAAGGTCGACGGGGCCAACCTCGGTCCGGTGCTCCCGACGGACCAAGACCAGGCCCGCTTCTAGTAGGTGGCAGGCATCGGCCAGTAAGGCTTGGAGGTGAGCCTCTACGCCGTCTTTCTGCAGGCCAGGATCGAGGCCAAGGTAATGGGTGTGATCGGAGAGCAGCGCGTCGATGGTGATGCGCAGGATCTCGCCCTTGGGGTTGGTGACGGTCCAGCCGGTGGGTTCTTCAACGAGGAGATTCGGCGCGTTCATCCAGTTCAGCGGCTTGTAGGCTCCTCCGTCGGCGTGGATAGCTACGCAGCCGTCAGCCTTCACCATGATCAACCGAGTGGCCATCGGCAGGTGGGCGGAAAGTCGCCCTTCGTAGTCCACCGAGCAACGAGCGATGACAAGCCGCACGGCGCTACTGGCCGCGTCGTTGGAGGCGATCGCGAATGATCTCTCTCCGTTGCTGTAGATCGCGGTAGGTCATCGTGTCGACCGAGGCTTCGATGCCGAGGCTGGCCTTCACCCCGGTGAGGTCAACCTGGTAGTCCTCGCCCATGTCCATTCCTAAATCGGCGGCGATGCGTTCGCCGTGAACCTGGGCGAAGTGCATCGATACCTCACCGATTTGACCGATGATGTCGAGGTCGGGGGCGAGGGTAGCTACGGCGCCGTCAAGGAACACCATGTTCTTGATGAAGAGCATGAGTTCTTTCGGTAGTTGGGCGCCGATACCGAGCAAGGCCTTCATGACGGTCTGGATCTCGTGCACCAGTTCCTCGGCCGAGAGGGTGGTGGGATCGATGACTGGTCGATCGAGGCCGAGGTCGTTGATGACCGCGCCGATGTCGGTGTCGGGTGGCAAGGCACCGAGGTCTCGGAGGGCTTCGATCTGGCCGGTGACGTCGTTGGCGGTGGCGGTCATGAGGAGCCGGAGGAAAGCCAAACGACGCGGTTCCGATAGGCGTCCCACGATGCCGAAATCGAGTAGTGCGGTGCGTCCATCGGGCAGCACGAAGAGGTTTCCGCCGTGCAGGTCTCCGTGAAAGATGCCGTGGATCATAGCGCCCTCCATGAACCCCACGAGGCCGGTGCGCACCACCGCCTCGGTATCGACACCCGCGTCTTTCATGCCAACAACGTCGTCGAACTTGAACCCGCTGAGGCGTTCCATCACCAGGACGCGCGGCGTTACCAGTTCCGGATGTGGACGGGGTACGACGTAGCCCCGTTGCCCCAGCAGGGCGAAGGACCGAGCAACGGCGAGCATGTTGTCGGCTTCGATGCGGAAGTCCAGTTCCTCGGTGATGGTCTCGGCGAACAACGCCACCAGCGCCGGCGGGTTCGCCAGGGCTGCGATGGGGATGCGGCCGAGCGCGAACGGCGCGATCCAGGCCATCACCCGTAGGTCGAGGTACACCAAGGCGCCCACAGCGGGTCGCTGAACCTTGACGACGACGTGTTCTCCGGTTCGCAGAGTGGCCGCATGTACCTGGGCGATAGATGCCGCCGCCAACGGCTCCGGATCGAAGTGGCTGAAGACGGCCTCCAGCGGTCGGCCGAGGTCCTCTTCCAGGACGCGGCGCACGGTCGTGAAGGGCTCGGCTGGCACTTGGTCCCGACATTTCTTGAATTCGGCGACAAGTTCCTCTGGGAAAATCCCCTCCCCGGAGGACAGGAGCTGCCCGAGTTTGATGTACGTGGGTCCGAGTTGTTCGGCGGCCACGCGCAGCCGTCGGGAGATGTCCGCCCGTGAGGAGGCACCGCCGGCCCGGCGAGCACCCAAATACCACAGGGCCAGGGCAGTACCCAACAAGCGGACGGTGTGTACCACTCGAACCCCGGGTGGAATGCGACCGGGGCGGGTAAGGCGGGGGAGGTCATCAGCGATCTGCTGGCGCAGGCCGGGGACTGACCGTCGCCACCGAAGGGCGGGTGGGTCAACAATCCAGGGGGCATCGTCGCTGAAACTTCCGAGTTCCAAGTCTGTGGCGTCCACGGGACTGATCATCGCGCGTCCCGGATGGACGTACGAGTCCGGGACGCGCGCCGGGTGGTTGCCTGACCGCTAAGGTGATGGGATGGGCTCGTTAGAAAGATGGCTATGACACGAAGGACCGCCGTCTCGTGTATTGGTCTTGTCGCCGGGATCACAATGCTGGCGAAGGCAATGGAGGTGTTGGGGCTCGCCGACACCTCTGCGATTTACGACCTAGCTCTCGCGGTCCTGGTTCTGGGTGTGGCGGCTCCGTTGGCGGCCCGAAAGGCTCATCGAGCCGACGATCGATTGGCGAAGGCCTGGTGGTGTATCGCCGCCGCCTGCGGATGTTGGGGCCTCGGGCAGGCGATGTGGGTGGTCCAGGGTGTTCTTGACCCCATGGGGATAAGCATTAGCGATTTGGCCGATGTTAGTTTCAATCTGGCGATCCCGTGTTTCCTGGCGGGGATACTGCTCTATCCCACGAGATGGGATCATCACGTAACGGGTCTGAGCGCATCGGTCGATGCTGCGATTCTGTGCGTCCTGTTGACCTGTTACCTGTATTTGTTAGAGTTTAGGTCACTATTCGCCGGCGCCGATAGTGATGTTCTTAGAGCATTGAGTGTGAGCGCCTGCCCGTTAGGTGACCTGGTCATGTTGTGTGCGGGCGTCACGATTTACTGCCGACGGGGGGTTGGTCTTCGGTCTCAATTTTCCCGGATCTTATGGGCTCTTCTGGCGCTCGCTATCGCTGACCTTGGATTTATGTATCTCGAGTTAGGCACTACGGGTGCCAATCCTGCGGACGGTGTCGTTTCCCTCATCACAGGCTTGGGATGGATTGTTTGCTTTTCGCTGGTGGCCCATGCGGCCGTCATCCCCGAGCCGATTGAGGATCAATCCTCGGGCAGGCGGATGAAACCAGCGCGCTGGAACGTCCTGTTGGCCACAATGGTCCTTCCAATAGTGGCGGGGCTGGCGACCTCGCAACGCGACGAGTTCAGCGGCAATGGTTTCGAGGAAATTCTGCTGGCGGCGGTGCTGCTGTTGCTCATGGCTCGGTCGTTCTTGTCCGAGCGAGAAAATGGCGTAGTGGTTCAGAGCCTTGACAACGCGGTGTTCAGCCTCAAGCGCGAAGAGTCCATACTCCGTTTCCGAGCGACCCACGATGCCCTGACCGGTTTGGCCAACCGCACCGAGTTGCGAAGGGTGATTCAGGCGACGATCAACGAGCATCCCGCTCGCGCCTTGTCGGTGGCCTTCATCGATCTCGACAATTTTAAGGTAGTCAATGACCAACTGGGGCACGAGGTGGGCGATGGCCTGCTCGTGGCGATCGGCGCGCGTCTGCGATCCTGCCTAGGTCGGGATGACTTGGTGGCGCGACTGGGCGGAGACGAATTCGGAATTTTTGTCGGGGGACCCGACGCCACCGAGAGGGGAGCGATAGTGGCGGCACGGGTGATTGAGGTCTTCTCCTCTCCCTTTAGTGTGAGAATGCACGACCTGCGGGTGAGCGCGAGCGTTGGCCTGACGTCGGCCATTTATGGTGACGTTACAGATGTGTTGAAGGATGCCGACCTGGCCATGTATGAGGCCAAGTCTCAGGGGAAGGCTCAAGTGGCATTGTTCGATCAGGAAATGCGACGACGACGACACGTGGAGTCGGATTTACTGAAGGGCATCATGGGTTCGTCATTGACCGATGAACTTCTTCTGCACTATCAGCCGCTGATCGACCTCACCACCGGGCACGTCATTGGCCAAGAGGCTCTGGTGCGGTGGCAACACCCGGACCGGGGCTTGCTCCAACCGGCGGACTTTATTGGTCTCGCTGAGCGATCAGGGTCCATCGGCGCCGTTGGTTGGTGGGTGATGCGGGCAGCTTGTGCGGAGGCCACCACCTGGATCGATCCTTCAATCGTGGTATCGGTCAACGTGGCCGCCCAGCAACTGCTTGATCCCGCTGCGTCCATGATCATCGAGGAGATGTTGGCCTCATGCGGTCTCGACCCCAAGCGATTGATGGTGGAGGTTACGGAGTCGGTCATGGTCGACTTTGGGGTGATAGGACCATGTCTCGACGACCTACGAAGCCAGGGGGTGCAAGTGGCGATCGACGATTTCGGCACGGGTTACTCCTCACTGAGCTATCTCACCACGCTGCCGGTTGACGTTGTAAAGATCGACCGATCCTTCATTTCCCCGCTTGGAGGCGACTCAAAAGGTGATGTGCTCGTTAGATCGTTAGTGGAAATGACCAAAGATCTCGGGATGCGCACAGTGGCCGAGGGGGTAGAAACCACGTTGCAACTAGAGCACCTCCGAACTATCGGTTGCGATGCTGCTCAGGGCTTTCTGTTCGCTCGCCCTCTAAGCACGCCGGTGTTCCATCTGCCGGAGGTCTTACCTTGTGGGGATTCAGTGGGCGCAAACGTCGGGATCGTGCGAGGACGGGTGTGACCTAATGGTTGAGCGCATCGAGGGCATGCTCGGCTAGGTCGAGGCGGCAGATCAGTAGGTCCGGTAGCCACGGGTCTCGGCAGTTGTAGGTCAAGGGACTGCCGTCGAGGCGACTGGCGTGCAGGCCCGCGGCAAGAGCCACCGCCGCGGGCGCGGCGTTGTCCCATTCGTATTGCCCACCGGAATGGGCGTACACATCAGCCTCGCCCAGCACGACCGCCATCGCCTTCGCCCCGGCCGAACCCAGCGGCAGGAGGGTGCCTCCCAGCGCATCGCGGATGAGGCGAGCGGGGACGGAGGGACGGGAGCGGGACACGAGAATCCGCGGCGGGCCGGTCCACGGAACCGGCGCAGGCGGGGAAGGGCTGGTGCCGAGGGTGATGCCTCGAGCCGGGAGAGCCACTGCACCCGCCGCCAAGGTGCCGTGAATCGTCAGGGCCACGTGGACCGCCCAATCCGCTCGGCCCCGCTCGCTGAACTGATGCGTACCGTCCACTGGATCGATGATCCAGACCCGCTCCGCGCCCAGACGGGCGAGGTCGTCGCGTCCCTCCTCGGACAGGATCGCATCACCCTCCGGCGCTTCCTGGGTCAGCAACCCAACCAATAGATCGTGGGCTTGGCGGTCGCCCTCGTCCCCCACGATCGACGGGCGTAACCCGGCCTCCATGAGATCGGCCCGCAGCCGCAGGAGGAGGCGACCAGCTTGATCGGCGGCCCGCACCGCCAGCGCGTGGTCAGCGGCGGTGGGGCGGGGTGTCACGGGCAGTTCTTACCAGCCTCGGTTGCCGTTGCCCGTATGCTCTGCGGATGCCTGCGCCCTACGAACTCTCCCACCTTCGGGCACTCGAGGCGGAGGCGATCCACATCATCCGTGAGGTAGCGGCCGAGTTCGCGCGTCCGGCCCTGCTGTTTTCTGGTGGGAAGGACTCGATCGTGATGCTCCATCTCGCCGCTAAGGCCTTTGCCCCAGCGCGCGTGCCCTTCCCGGCGATGCACGTGGACACGGGTCACAACTTCCCCGAGGTACTCGCCTTTCGGGACCGCATCGTGGCGGAGGTGGGCGTTCGTCTCGTGGTGGCCAGCGTGGAGGACGACCTCGCCGCCGGGCGGGTGGTGGAGGAGACCGGTCCTCGGGCGAGTCGCAACCGGCTCCAAACCGTCACCCTACTGCGCGGCATTGAGGAGGAGCGTTACGACGCCGTATTCGGTGGGGCGCGTCGTGACGAGGAGAAGGCTCGGGCCAAAGAGCGAGTGTTCTCGTTCAGGGATGAGTTCGGTCAGTGGGACCCAAAGAACCAGCGTCCCGAACTGTGGAGCCTGTACAACGGTCGCCATCGCCAGGGGGAGCACATCAGAGTGTTCCCGTTGTCGAACTGGACTGAATTGGATATCTGGCAGTACATCGCCGACGAACAGATCGCGCTTCCCTCGATCTATTTTGCCCATCCTCGCCCGGTGTTTTCGCGCGACGGCATGTGGATGGACGACTCCGCGCTCATCCCCCGGCTGCCCGGAGAGCAGGTGGAAGAGCGTGTGGTGCGCTTCCGCACGGTGGGCGACGTCACGTGCACCGGAGCGGTGGAATCCACCGCCTCGAACCTCGACGAGGTCATCGCCGAGGTGGCCGCCACCCGTCTTACGGAGCGCGGGGCCACTCGTGCCGATGATCGAATTAGTGAGGCTGGTATGGAAGATCGGAAGAAGGAGGGCTACTTCTGATGGAGATGCTGCGCCTCGCCACTGCCGGATCGGTTGACGACGGCAAGAGCACCCTTATTGGGCGTCTCTTGTACGACTCCAAGGCAATCTTCGAGGATCAATTGGAGGCCGTAGAGCGCACCTCTCGTGAACGGGGCGACGAGTACACGAATCTGGCGCTGCTCACCGACGGACTCCGTGCCGAGCGAGAGCAAGGCATCACCATCGACGTTGCCTACCGTTACTTCGCCACGCCGAAGCGGAAATTCATCGTTGCCGACACTCCGGGCCACACGCAGTACACCCGAAACATGGTCACCGGTGCTTCCACTGCGGATGTGGCGCTCGTCCTCATCGATGCCCGTAAGGGCGTCTTGGAACAGTCTCGACGCCATGCCTTCCTCGCTTCCCTACTGGGGATTCCGCATCTCGTCTTGTGTATCAACAAGATGGATCTAGTGGATTGGAGTGAGGAGCGTTTTGAAGAGATCAAGCAGGAGTTCCGTTCCTTTGCCATGAAACTGGACGTGAGTGATCTCAGTTTCATCCCGGTCTCTGCCCTTCATGGCGACAACATCGTGGATCGCTCGGTTCATATGCCTTGGTATGAGGGCAGCGCGTTGCTGCATCACCTCGAGGAGGTGCACATCGCCTCTGATCGCAATTTGATCGACCCTCGGTTCCCGGTGCAGTACGTGATCCGGCCGCAGAATCAGGCTGATATCACCACCCACGACTACCGCGGCTATGCCGGTCAGGTGGCGGGCGGAGTTCTTCGGCCGGGCGATGAGGTAGTGGTCCTGCCCTCGGGTTTCACGTCCACGATCGCTGGGATCGATACCGCCGATGGCCCCATCGACGAGGCCTTCGCGCCGCTGTCGGTCATCCTGCGGCTCAGCGACGACCTCGACATCAGCCGAGGCGACATGATCGCTCGACGCAAGAACCAACCTCACGTAGGCCAGGACATCGAGGCCATGGTGTGTTGGATGTCGGAGGTGAGTTGGTTGCGGGAAGGGGCCAAGCTGGCCATCAAACACACCACGCGTTGGGCCCGGGCCCTCGTGAAGGACCTGCAGTATCAACTCGATATCAACACGCTGAGCCGCAACGAGGACGCGGTTGGCTTGGCCCTCAATGAAATCGGCCGGGTAACCCTGCGCACGACCTTGCCGCTGTTCTACGACGAGTACCGCCGTAACCGAGTCACCGGGAGTTTCATCCTGGTGGACGAGTCCACCAACACCACCGTGGGCGCCGGGATGATTCTGCCCCCCATCAGCGACTAGTGGCCACCGGCGACAACCTCACTTGGCACCCCGGAGCGGTGGCACGAGGTGACCGGCCGTCGCGCGGCGCGACCGTGTGGCTCACGGGCCTGTCCGGATCGGGTAAATCCACGGTAGCGGTGGCCTGCGAGACGCGTCTGGTGGCCGTTGAACGGTCGGCTTACATACTTGACGGCGACAACATCCGCCAAGGTCTCAATGGTGATCTTGGTTTCTCGGCCGCCGATCGCGCCGAGAACGTGCGGCGGGTGGGTCATCTAGCCCGGTTGATGGCCGATGCCGGGATCGTGGTGTTTGTGCCCCTGATCAGCCCGTACCGGGCCGACCGAGATGCTGTTCGAGTCATCCACCGCGCGGCTGATCTTCCCTTCTTCGAGGTCTTCGTCGATACCCCGATCGACGTCTGCGAACAGCGCGATCCCAAGGGCCTCTACGCCAAGGCGAGAGCGGGGGAGATCACTGGATTCACGGGCATCGACGACCCCTACGAGGCCCCGGTCCAGCCCGAGTTGGTGCTCCGCCCCTCCGATGGCACTGCCGAGGCCATGGCCTCGGCAGTACTGGCGTTACTCGCCTAACTATCGGGCCAATGGCTTGTACTTGATGCGGTGGGGTTGGTCGGCGTCGCCCCCGAGTTCCTTCTTCTTCCAGGCCTCGTATTCACTGAAGTTCCCTTCGAACCACCGCACTTGGCTGTCGCCTTCGAAGGCGAGGATGTGGGTGGCGATGCGGTCGAGGAACCAGCGGTCGTGGCTGATCACCACCGCACACCCCGCAAAGGCCTCTAGGGCATCCTCCAGCGCCCGCAGTGTGTCTACGTCGAGGTCATTGGTGGGTTCGTCGAGGAGCAGCACGTTGGCGCTTTCCTTGAGCATCTTGGCGAGGAGCACCCGATTGCGCTCTCCGCCGGAGAGGAGGCCCACCTTCTTTTGCTGGTCGGAACCTTTGAAGTTGAAGTTGCTCACGTAGGCCCGGCCGTTCACTTCGCGGTTGCCGATCTTCATGAACTCGATGTTGCCGGTGATCTCCTCATACACCGAGGCATCGGCGCTGAGGCTGTCTCGGCTTTGGTCCACGTAGGCTAAGTCCACGGTCTCGCCCACCTTGAAGGTTCCCGCGTCGGGTTGTTCGACGCCGGTAATCATCCGAAACAGTGTCGTTTTGCCGGCGCCGTTGGGTCCGATAACCCCCACGATGCCCGCGGGTGGAAGCTGGAACGTGAGGTTCTCGATGAGGAGTCGGTCGCCGTAACCCTTATCCACGTTGTTGGCTTCAATCACCACCCCGCCGAGGCGGCGGCCCGCCGGTAGCTGGATCTGGAGTTTGTCGGCCCGCCCCTCGGCTTCCTCGGCTTCGGCTCGGAGCTTGTCGTAGGCCTGGAGGCGGGCCTTGCCCTTGGCTTGGCGGGCTTTGGGGGCCATGCGCACCCATTCGAGCTCACGCTCGAGCGTGCGGCGCCTGCTGGAATCGCTCTTTTCCTCGGCGAGTAGGCGGGCCTGCTTTTGCTCGAGCCAACTGGAGTAGTTGCCCTCAAAGGGGTGGCCCTTCCCGAACTCAAGTTCAAGAATCCACTGGGCCACGTTGTCGAGGAAGTAACGATCGTGGGTGATCGCCACCACGGTGCCTGGATAGACCTGCAGCGTGCGCTCCAGCCACGCCACCGACTCGGCATCGAGATGGTTGGTGGGTTCATCAAGGAGGAGAAGGTCGGGTTTGGCCAGCAATAGCCGACACAGGGCTACCCGACGCTTCTCACCGCCCGACAGGTTGGCCACTTTTGCGTCGCCAGGGGGAAGGCGCAAGGCATCCATGGCGATCTCGATCTGGCGGTCGAGGTCGTCGGCTCCCATGGCCTGGATCTTGGCCTCGAGGTCTGCCTGCTCGGCGCCGATCTTGTCGTAGTCGGCGTCGGGGTCGGCGTATTTCGCCAGCACGGCGTCGTAGCGCTCCAGAATCCCCGCCACCTCCGCCACGCCATCCATGACGTTGCCTTTCACGTCCTTGCTTTCATCGAGGGTTGGCTCCTGCTCGAGGAGGCCCACGGTGAAGCCGGGCGACAGGCGCGCCTCGCCGGTGAAACCATCGTCGATACCCGCCATGATCCGCAGCAGGGAAGACTTGCCGGAGCCATTGGCACCGATCACCCCGATCTTGGCCCCCGGATAGAACGAGACGCTCACGTCCTTGAGGACCTCGCGGTCGGGCGGGTGAAAGCGGCTCACTTTCCGCATGGTGAAGATGAACTGGGCGGCGTTGCTCATAAGCCAGCAGAGTATCGGTCTCCCCGAGCCGCCTTCGAACCCAGGCTGGTGGTTGCGCTATTGATGACGAATGCTGCGCAGGTGGGCCAGGGCCACTACGTGGTCTACATCACCCACCACGATCCATGCCGAGCGTGTCGTGCACGAAAGCAGCGTGCCGTGGATGTCGCCGGTGGTGGTGCGGGCCACCACCGGTGCTCCGAGGAAGCTACGGAGGTGGTGCGGCAAGATCGGGCTGTTGCCCTCGAGTGGCTGTGCCGCTTCCATGCCTGGCCTCCCGGCGTCGTTGTTCCGGTGCCTTCGGTTTAGAGCCCCAGGGCGGCGCCAGGGTGGATACCGGCCGTGATCGGGCGCGTGGAGATGCAGACACCGTCGGGATTGCGCCACCATGTTGGTAATGACTGAACCGCTCACCGCCTTGCCAGTCGAGGCCGACGACCATCAACTGGCGGCGTGGCTCGCCACCGAGGCGGGTCGGGTACTCACCGAGCTGCGCACGGGCCCCGCCGCTCGCTCCACTGACCCCCGCGCGCTGAAGGCGGAAGGGGACGCCACTAGTCAGCGGTTTCTCGCCGACGCCCTCGCACGAGCGCGCCCGCATGATGCGGTACTATCGGAGGAAGCCGCTGATGTGTCGCATCGGCTTACCGCCCGGCGAATCTGGATCATTGACCCGCTCGACGGCACCCGCGAGTTCGGCGAACCACCCCGTGAGGATTGGGCCGTCCACGTTGCTCTGGTGGTTGAGGGTCGGTTGACGGTAGGGGCAGTGGCGCTGCCGGCTTCGTCCCTTATTTTCGGTACCGAACCGCCACCTCCGCTACCGCCACCCCATGCCGGACCTATCCGCATGCTGGTCAGCCGCACTCGCGCCCACCCGGCCACCGTGATGGCCGCCGAGGCCCTCGGCGCCGTCTTGGTGCCCATGGGTTCGGCCGGTGCTAAGGCCATGGCTGTCGTGCGGGGCGACGCCGACGTCTACGCCCACGCGGGCGGTCAGTACGAATGGGATTCGGCGGCGCCGGCCGCCGTGGCCGCCGCCGCCGGGCTGCACGTCTCGGGCATCGATGGGCGACCGCTGGTCTGGAACAAGTCCGACCCGTGGTCGCCCGACCTGCTGATCTGCCGGGATGACCTCGCCGGCCGGGTTGTCAGTGCCATGCGGGTGGCCTTGGCTCAAAGTCCAAAGAGCAGTTCGTAGCGCCGCTACGCTCCCTGGAGTGGCTCCTGAACTTCCTTCCTCGGGTAACCCTTCAGCAAGTGCGCTGGGTCCTAATGCTTGGCTCGTCGATGAGATGCACGAGCAGTACCTCATCGATCCGACCTCGGTAAGTGAAAGTTGGCAAGACTTCTTCCTCGACTACCGCCGCGACGCCGATCCACAGGCGACCGCCGCTTCCCCCTTGCCTGTTGTGGCCGTTCCGGCAACACCCGCGGCGACCCCGGTGTCTGTCGGTGAGCCCCTCCGAGGGGCCGCGGCGCGGATTGTGGCGAACATGGAGGCCAGCCTCGGGGTGCCCACCGCTACCAGTTTTCGGGCTGTCCCGGCCAAGCTTCTCGAAGTAAATCGCCGAATCATCAACGGATACCTCGGCCGGACCCGGGGCGGGAAGGTGTCCTTTACGCACCTGATCGGCTATGCCGTGGTGAAGGCCATCAATGACACCGCTCCGGTGATGAACGCCTCCTACCGGGAAGATGCCGATGGCAATCCTCGCGTCGTGCGCCACGAGAATGTGAGCCTGGGGATCGCCGTAGACCTTCAAAAGAGTGATGGAAGCCGCACGCTGCTGGTGCCGGTGGTCCGCAACGCCAGCGGTCTTGACTTCCGAGGATTTTGGGGTGCGTACGAAGAGATGATTCGGAAGGTGCGCGCCAATAAGTTGAGCCCCGACGATTTCGCGGGCACCACCGTCACCCTGACGAACCCGGGCACGATTGGGACGCAGCAGTCGGTGCCGCGCCTCATGCCGGGCCAAGGTCTGATCGTGGGCGTCGGAAGCCTCGATTATCCCCCGGAGTGGAAAGCCGCCGACCCGGTCACCCTGGCCGAGTTGGGCATCTCTAAGGTCATCACCATTAGTTCCACCTATGACCATCGGATCATCCAGGGAGCGGAGTCGGGCCTGTTCCTGAAGCGGATAGAGGACCTCCTGCTCGGCGTCGACGGATTTTACGACGAGGTCTTTCGGGCCCTGGGTGTGCCCTACGAGGCGGTGCAATGGCGGCGAGATGTCAATCCGATTGACCGCGATCGGTCGATGCTTGAAAAGCAGATGGCGGTGGCCAACCTCATTCGCGTGCATCGTGTGCGTGGGCACCTCATTGCCGATCTGGATCCGCTTCGGTGGAAAGAGCCCGAGATGCCCTCGGAGCTCGACCCCGCCACCTACGGACTCACGATCTGGGATCTCGACCGTGAGTTTCTCACCGGGGGGCTCGCCGGGGGAGAGCGCTTGGCGTTGGGCGACATCCTGCACGTCCTGCGGGACGCCTACTGCCGCACCATCGGCATCGAGTACATGCACATCCAGGACCCGTTGGAGCAGGAATGGATCCAGCAGCAGGTCGAAGGTGTATCGCCCGAACTGGATCTCGACGACCAGCGCTACATCCTCGAGCGACTCAACGCCGCCGAGGCATTCGAAAAGTTTCTCGCCACCAAGTACGTGGGGCAAAAGCGGTTCGGACTGGAGGGAGCCGAGTCGGTTATTCCGGTACTCGATGCGGTCCTCGAAGCGGCCGCAGAGGCCGGCCTGGCCGGGTCGGTGGTGGGCATGCCTCATCGGGGTCGCCTCAACGTGCTCACCAATATCGTGGGTAAGAGCTACGACCAGATCTTCAAGGAGTTCGAGGGTCAGGTGGATCCGGATTCGATGCAGGGCTCCGGCGACGTCAAGTACCACCTCGGCCAGTCGGGGAAGTTCGTGGCCCGCTCCGGTGAGGACATCACCGTCGAGCTCGCCGCCAACCCCAGTCATCTCGAAGCGGTCGACCCAGTGGTAGTGGGGATGGTGCGCGCCATGCAGGACGCCATCAACGAACCCGAGGGGTTCTCCGTGCTGCCCATCCTCATGCATGGCGACGCCGCCTTCGCCGGCCAAGGCGTGGTGGCCGAAACGCTGAACATGAGCGACATCAAGGGGTACCGCGTGGGCGGCACCGTGCACGTGGTGGTGAATAACCAGATCGGCTTCACGACCACCCCGGAATCGGCTCGATCGGGCTTCTACTCCACCGATGTGGCCAAGATTATCCAGGCCCCGATTTTTCACGTAAATGGCGACGACCCTGAGGCCTGTGTGCGAGTGGCTCGGTTGGCGTTTGCCTATCGGCAACGGTTCCGCAAGGACGTGGTGGTTGACATCGTTTGCTACCGGCGGCACGGACACAACGAGGGCGATGATCCGAGCTACACCCAGCCGCTCATGTACGCCAAGATCCAGGAGCGGCGGTCGGTGCGGAAACTGTTCACGGAGGCACTGGTGAAGCGGGGCCAACTTTCCCTGGAAGAGGCTGAGGTTGCCCTTGATGACTTCCAGGGGCGGCTGCAATCGGCCCTGGAAGAGACCCGCCAATCGGCGCCGGAGGTTGAGGCGATGGCGCAGGTCCCCGGGCCGGCGGCGGGTGTGCTGCCCCCGATCGCCACTGGGGTGGCCCGGGAGATGGTCGAGAATATTTATGGTGCTTTGTCCACCCACCCGGAATCATTTCAGGTTCATCCGAAACTGCTCAAGCAGTTCGAGGCGCGCGACGCCATGTTCCAGGAAGGGATGGTGGACTGGGCCCTGGCCGAAGCCATGGCCTACGGCTCCCTCCTCGTCGAGGGCACCGATCTGCGCATCGCAGGCCAGGACACTCGACGGGGCACCTTTAGCCACCGTCACTCCGTGCTGATCGACTGCACCAACGGCAACGAATACACGCCGTTGGCTCATCTCGGTGCCGGGCACGGGAAGTTTTGGATCTACGACTCGCTGTTATCGGAGTACGCCGCCCTCGGGTTTGAATACGGCTATTCGGTGGTGGCCAAGCAGTCGCTGGTGATCTGGGAAGCACAGTTCGGTGATTTCTGGAACGGCGCCTCCACCATCGTCGACCAGTTCCTGGTGGCTGCCGAGGACAAGTGGAACCAGACCTCTGGTCTCGTGATGTACCTCCCTCACGGGTACGAAGGCCAGGGTCCGGAGCACTCCTCCGCTCGCATTGAGCGCTTCCTCACGCTCTGCGCCGAGGACAACATCCAAGTGGCCAACGTCACCCAGGCTTCGCAGTTGTTCCACCTCTTGCGACGCCAGGTGCGCCGCTCGGTGCGTAAACCGCTCGTGCTGTTCACGCCTAAGTCTCTGTTGCGGGCCAAAGTGATGCGGTCGCCCGTGGAAGAGCTCCTCACGGGCTCGTTCCACGAGACACTCGACGACCCCGGCGTGCCCGACGTGGCGGCGGTGCGTCGGGTGGTGCTGGCCTGCGGGAAGGTGGCCCACGACGCGATGGCGGCCCGTGATGCGACTGGCGCACCGGTGGCGGTGGTTCGGGTTGAGCAGCTCTATCCCTGGCCGTTCGAACAACTCGACGACATCGTGGCCCGATACCCCGGAGCTGCGGACCTGGTGTGGCTCCAGGAGGAGCCGGAGAACATGGGCGCCTGGAACTTTGTGAAGGGCCGGCTCGAGGACCGGTTCGGCGACACCCATTCGATCCATCGGGTGTCACGGTTTGAATCGGGGAGCCCGGCCGCTGGTTCCCACGCCGTGCACGCCCAGGAGCAGGCCCAGCTCCTGGCCCAGGTCCTCGATTTCCCCTGATCGCCACCGGGTGGTTGGGGGGTTCCTGAGACACCGGCCCCGAACGTCGGCCCCCGGGCCTCAGGCCAGGGGGAAGCCCACCAGATCCTCGAGTTGGCGCAGCGCCTCACTTGGGTCGATCACTTTGATGGTGGTCATGCCCAGGGCGGCGGCCGGTTTCAGGTTCACCCCGAGGTCGTCAAGGAACACCACCTCGCTGGGCTCCACGGCACACGTCTCGCAGGCCAACTCGTAAAAGCGGGGGTCCGGTTTGCGCACGCCCACCTTGCTGGACTCGACGACATGGTGAAACAAGGCCAATGCCTTCGCGGAGCCACTGGATGTCTGATCGGCGGGGCCGTCATCGAACCTGGCCCAGTTGTTCGTAAGGCAGGCGGTGATGAGTCGCGGGCGGCAGCAACGAATGGCCTGCATCATGGCGGGCCGGATTTCGCCAGCGAGAAGGGGCAGGACCTCACGCGCCACCACCGGGTGCCCCGCCGCGCGGCATTCCGCTTCGAACTCATCACAAAACTGGTCAAAAGGAACTTCGTTTCGTTCGAAGCGAGCCCACGCGTTGGTGTTCGGGTTGGTGGCGTTCACGGTGCGGATGAAGTCGATCGGGAGGCCGCGGGAGGTTTCGTAGCGGTTGAACGCCTCGAAGGGGCTGGACAGCACGACACCGCCGAAGTCGAAGAACACCGCCTTGAACCTCATGTCAGCATGTCCTGCGCCAGGGCTTCCCACATTGCGGTACTGAGCCGGAGCGACTCAACGTCGATTCGTTCGTTGTCGCCGTGGAACATCGCGCCGTAGTCCTCAAACGAGAGGTGTTCTGAAAACAACCCGAAGCCGTACGACGTTGTGCCGAGGCGACGAAAGAATCGGGCGTCAGTGGCCCCGACGGTCATAAACGGGACAATCTTTGAACCGGTGTAGAACTGCTCGGTTACACGGCTGAGCGCGTCCCATAGTGGTGTCTCGATGGGCGAGGCGGTGGAGGGATCATCGGCGAAGGTGATGAGTTCAACCTTGGGCGCTAGATCGCCGAGGGCCTCGTCGAGCATGGCGCGCACTTCGGAGTTGCCCTGGCCCGGAAGGGTACGAATGTCGATCTGTAATTCGACGCGGTCGGGGATGACGTTGATCTTGGTTCCGCCTTGGGCGATGGTGGGGGCGAAGGTAGTGTGCGTGCAGGCGTGGAACTGGCGGGCCATGCCCACCGGGAGGCTGTCGCAGGCCTCGACGAAACGTGTGGGGTCTAGCAGCGGACCCACGATTTCCTCCGGGTAATCCATTCCCTCCAGGAACCGGCGCCAAATATCGTGAATCTCCGTACGGGGTTGGTACTCGGCTATCCGCTGCACCACCGACGCCGTGGTCACCAGCGCGTTGTCTGTCTTGTAGGGCTGGGATCCGTGGCCGGGCGTGCCCGTGATTCGCAGGGTCACCCAGAAACTGCCCTTCTCGCCAACGATGACGGGAAATTTTAGCCCCGTGGGGCTCGGGATGGGGATGCCGCCGGACTCGGTGATGACGTAGTCAGCCCGCACCGCATCAGCTTCATGGGCCACGAGGTGCTCGGCCCCGAGCGTGCCAAGGGCCTCCTCGTCGGCCACGGCGAGGTAGATCAGGGTGCCCCTGGGTCGAAAACGACCCCGCGCCAAGTGCTTGGTGGCTACGGCCATCGACGCGGTGAGGTTGAGCATGTCGACGGCCCCGCGTCCCCATACCTCGCCGTCGATAAGTTCCCCGCCAAAGGGGTCGTGCCGCCACCCCTGGGCGTTCGCCGGGACGACGTCGGTGTGTCCCATGAGAAGAAGAGTGGGGGCGTTCGGATCGCTGCCTTCGATCCGACCGACGAGGCTCGTGCGTCCCGGTGCGGGCTCGTAACGCTCAAGCTCGACGCCGCTTCCTTCGAGGTATGACTCGAGTACATCGGCGCTGCGAAATTCATGACCGGATGTTTCGTGGCCGTCGTTCACGCACGCGTTTCGGATGAGATGTTGGAGGAGATCGGTGACTTCATTGGTCATTGCCGTGACACTAACGGCGCGCGTGATCGCGCACCGCGCAAAAGTTAATCCTGTTCTTTTCGCGCGATTTGGTGCACCATCCTCCGGTGAAACACGCGCAACTGCTTGACTTGATAATGAAATGACAGTGAAGCACGTCGCAATCGACGGTTCCAACCTCGCAACAGAGGGGCGCACCCTGCCGAGCTTGCAACAGCTCGACGAGGCCGTGCGTTCCTTCGTCGACGAGTTCGCGCCTACGACGGTGACCGTAATCGTCGACGCAAGTTTTCCGAACCGCATCGACGCGTCGGAACGCGACGCATTCGAAGCAGCGCTCAGTGCCGGTGAATTGATTTCCCCACCCGCTGGGGTGATCGGTCGAGGCGATGCATTCCTGCTGCAGATCGCCGACCGCGCCGGTGCGGTGGTGCTGTCCAACGACTCATTCCAAGAGTTCCACGGGCAGTACGGCTGGCTCTTCGATCAGGGTCGTCTCGTGGGAGGTAAGCCCGTACCGCATGTGGGCTGGGTATTCATGGACCGCTCGCCGGTGCGGGGCCCCCTCAGCCGCCGTTCGGTGAGCGACGCCAAGAAGGCAGCCAAACCGGTGCCCGCGAAGGCCGCTCCCCCCAAGAAGGCTCCGGCCAAGGTGCTCTCGGGGCGGACGCCGAAGCGGGGGGCCAACGACACGGCCCGTCGTGCCGCCGGGGCGAAGGCTGCTGCCGGGGCGAAGGCTGCTGCCGGGGCGAAGGCTGCCACGGTTGCGGCGAGGCCCACCTCTCGTTCGCAAGGTGGGCGGAGCGTCGGCACGAGCGCCAGTGCGGCGGCGATCCAGCCGTACAACGAAGCGCTGCCTTTTATCGAGTTCGTGGCCGCCCATCCCGTAGGCACGCTGGTGTCGGGCGAGGTTGAGCGGTTCGCCTCTCATGGCGCCTACGTGATGGCCGGCGGAGCGCGGTGCTACTTGCCGCTGGCTCACCTGGCCGACCCGCCACCCCGCAGCGCCCGTGACGCGCTCAGCATGGGGCAGCCCTATGAGTTCTTGGTCTGTGCGTTCGACACCCCGCGCCGCGGTGTCGACCTGGCCATACCTGGTGTCGTCGTTGTTGCGGTGGGAGACACCGCTGTAACGGCTTCGGCAAGCGGTTCCGTAACCCATATGAATAAGGAGGCACAGGTGGCAGCTGCAAAAAAAGCAGTGAAGCGAAAGGCTCCGGCCAAGAAGAAGGCCGTAGCGCGTAAGGCTCCGGCCCGGAAGAAGGCTGTGGCGCGCAAGGCTCCGGCCCGGAAGAAGGCTGTGGCGCGTAAGGCTCCGGCCAAGAAGAAGGCTGTGGCGCGCAAGGCTCCGGCCAAGAAGAAGGCTGTGGCGCGTAAGGCTCCGGCCAAGAAGAAGGCTGTGGCGCGTAAGGCTCCGGCCCGCAGGCGCCGCTGACCCACATCCCTGCGTCAGCAGGGGTTGGCGTTTGTGCACGGGGGTGGTTCGATTCGATCGGACCACCCCCCTGCACGTTGGGGAGCCTCGCCGGGTTGGATAGGTTCACCTTGTGCGACTGGTGACGTGGAATGTGAATTCGCTCAAGGCTCGCTGGGAGCGGGTGGAAGAGTGGCTGGTGACCTGTGAGCCAGATGTGGTCTGCCTGCAGGAGACGAAGCTCGCCGACACGGCCTTTCCTGCGATGGACTTCTCGGCCCTCGGCTACGAAAGTGCTCACCACGGCGAGGGGCGCTGGAACGGGGTGGCCATCCTCAGCCGGGTGGGCCTTGATGATGTGGTGTCCGGCTTTGCTGACAGCGAACCCGCTGACCCGGAGGCTCGTCTCATCACCGCCACCTGCGGGGGCGTGCGGGTGATGAGCGCCTACGTGCCGAACGGTCGCGCCCTCGACAACGATCACTATCGTTATAAACTGGCCTGGCTGGAGCGCTTGCTCGCCCACCTCAATGTTGCCGCTGATCGCTCGATGCCCATCGCGGTGTGCGGTGATTTCAACATCGCCCCGACTGATCAAGACGTTGCCGATCCGACGAGCCTTATCGGTGCCACGCACGGCAGTGGGCCCGAGCGCGATGCCCTCACCAAGTTGTTGGACTGGGGTCTCACCGATGTGTTTCGCGACGCCTATCCGAACGACGAGGGGTTGTTCTCGTGGTGGGACTACCGCTCCGGCAACTTCCACAAGGGGATCGGCATGCGCATCGATTTGATCCTTGGTTCACCCGGCCTCGCCGATCGAGTCCGGTGGGCCCTGATCGATCGCAACGCTCGTAAGGGCACACGGCCGTCGGATCATGCGCCGGTCGTGGTGGAGTTGGTGGATCCTTGATGGAGGCCAGCAAGGATGGGCAAACGCCACCGCCGAACCGGACGGTCACCCGTGGCTCCCCTGGGTGGCCTGCTGCCATGCAGTCGCTGCGGGATCTGCCACCGTCGCCGCGTCGCCTGGCCCTGTTCCGGGTGGCCGATGGTATTCGCGGCGTCTTGCATCGCATGGTGCAGACGAGCGCGCCGATCGATGTCATCGAGGCGGTCGCCCAGGATCTTGAGCAGGCCGAGAAGCGGTTCATCGCCTACTCCCATAAGTCGATGTACGAGGGCTTTGCTGAGTCGGCTAACGCGGGTGAGTCCTTCGCCTTCTTCGACCACAGCCCGATGCTGGGCCGGGCCAATCCGCTCGCCCCACCTCTCGAACTGTGGCTGGAGGAAGACCACATCGCCGGTCGGGCCATCTTCGGCCCTGCCTATGAGGGCCCACCCGGGTGTGTCCATGGCGGCTACATCGCGGCAGCATTCGACGAAGTGCTGGGCTCAACCCAGTCGCTGTCGGGAGCACCGGGAATGACCGGTCGTCTCACCGTCAACTATCGCCATCCCACTCCGCTCGAAGCGGAACTTCGTTTTGTGGGTTACTTGGAGAGTGTGAACGGTAGGAAGATCCTGACCCGCGCTGAGTTGTGGGCCGGTGAGGTGCTCTGCGCCGAGGCAGAGGGCCTGTTTATCTCGATGAAGGACGGTCGGCTCGCCTCCATGGTGGTGGAGCGGAACGAAAAACAGACGGGCCCCACCGAGCCCTAGGGCAGTCTCAGGGTTGGGCCGCCACGAAAGCATTTACGATGGGCACTTCGCGGAGGAGGTGCTCCTCAAGTCCCGACACGATGGCTCCTTCAACCGCCCCCGCCACCAAGAGCGCGGTGACGCGAATGTTGCCCTCGCCGCGTCGGGTGGTGCCGCCGTCGGCCCTTGGTTCGAAGCGGTAGGAACCCGACGCGCGGAAGCGACTGGCGTAGTGGTCGGGAAGCATGGTGAACGTGGTGGAGGCGGTGCTGAGATCGTGGACCGATCGCTCCACCCACGTGAGTTTGGTCGGATCGATAACCGCCTGGGCCGCCGACGACAGTTCGCCGGAAAATTGGTAGCGAATCTCCAACGTCACAACGTCGCCGTTGGGGGTGTGGCTCACCACGTCGGGTTTCGAAAGGGTAGGGAGGTGCTGCCGGGCGAGGTAGCGGTACAGGTCGGGGTTGGCGTAGGCCTGCGCCAGCGCGTCCACCGAGCCTTGTAGCTGCTGTGCGATGGTGAATATCATGGGGCCTCACCCGCCTCGGCGCTGGTGAGAGCGGCCAGGATGGAGGAGCCAAAGTGTTGGGCCAGGATCGCACCAACGCCCGGTACGGCTGCCACTTGGTCGAGGTTGTGCGGTTGGGCCGCGGCGATGCGGGCAAGTATTTGGTCTGACAACACGGCCTCGGGGGCGATGCGCGCTGCCCGCGCGGTGGTAGTCCGCCACGCTCGCAGCGCCATAACTTCCGGGGCGATGGTCACCCGATTGCGGCGGAGCCGGTCACGTTGTTCGCTGAGTTGTTCGGGCCAGTTCGTGATCAGTGGGGTGACGGCGACTCCCGGAGAACCCGCAGGGGTCGCGCCAGCCGCCTCCACCAGGGGAGTGAGAAACGACGAGCAACGCCGATCGAGCACGCGAGCGGCGAAACTGCGCTGATCACACCAGGTGATGCGGAGGTCTCGCTGAGCCCGCGTCATGGCGACATACAGCAGGCGCGCCTCCTCGGCCCGGGCGGTGGCCGTGCGAGCGTGAGCGATTGGCACATACCCATCCTCTACCCCGGCCAGATGCACCACGGCCCACTCGAGCCCCTTGGCCGCGTGGAAGGTGGCTACATCGATGGCATCGCGCGTCGGGCCGGCACTGTCGCCTTCGGACTGCACGGTGGCTCGGAGCCACCGGGTGAAACTGTCGGCACTGCCGATGGGGTCGAGCCGGAGGTAGTCGCGGCCCATCCGCAGCAGCGCACCCAAGGCGGCGCGTTCGTCGGCGTGGCGCTCGAGTACGACAGCCTGGGCATCGTCGTCGAGTAGGCCAGCGTCGATGTCGTCGGCGCCGAGCCCGTGTTCGCTCTGGAGTAGTTCGAGGTCAGCCAGTGCGGTGCCGAGAGGCACGGTGGCAAAACGGAGGTCGCGCAAGGCCGCTCGGATGTCGGAGCGATCGAGAAAGGCGGCCCCTCCGCGCACCCGGTGGGGGATGCCGCTCTCACGAAGTGCCTCAACGATGAGGTGGGTCTGGGCATGGGTGCGCACGAGGATGGCCTGCTCGGCCCAGGGCCGTCCGGGGGCATGGGCCAACCGGGCGGCGCGGGCAATAGCAACGGCCTCGGCTCGGTCGTCTCGGTGGCCGCTGAGTTGTGGAGGAGGACCCGACGCCCGCGCCGCGGTGACGGCGCGAGCGGGTTGCTTGGCCCCGCGCAGGACCGCCGCCGCGGCGTCGAGGATTTCGGGAGTGGAGCGATAGCTGCGCTCGAGTTCGATCAACTCGGCTGGCGGCCAATGGCGGTGGATGTCGAGGAGGAAGCTGGCATCAGCGCCGTTCCATCCGTAGATGGCCTGCTGTGGATCTCCCACGGCGGTGATGTCGTAACGATCGCCCCGCCACGCCTCCAGCAGGCGAAACTGCAGCGGGTTGACGTCTTGCAACTCGTCTACGAAGAAGTGACGGAACCTCCAGCGTTGGGCGGTGGCAAAGGCGCTGTCCTGCTCGAGGGCGCGAGCACAGAGATCGAGCAGATCGTCGAAGTCCACCAGGCCGCCCCGGTTCTTGCGTTGTTCATAGGCCGCGTACACCTCCGCGACGGCGGCGGGCTTCAGACCCGGGCGTCGCCCGGCGCCCACCACGGCCGTGGCGTAGTCCTCTGGTGCCACCATCCGGGCTTTCGCCCACTCGATTTCGGTAGCCAGACCGGCGGCCACGGAGCGCTTGTCCTTGCCGGGCACCTTCGGGGCGAGTTCGCGCAGAACCTCGGCCTTGCGATCGAGCAGGGTGGGGGCGGTGCGGCGCTGGTCGGCCCACCGGGTGCGCAGTGCGCCCCAGGCCACGGCATGGAAGGTGCCGGTGGTGGGGTCGTTGCGGAGACCGAGACGGGCGAGGCGGTCGCCGAGTTCGCCGGCGGCCTTGCGGGTAAAGGTGATGGCCAACACGTGGCGGGGGTCGGCGTCCCCCGTGGCCACCCGGTAGGCAATCCGGCGCGTCAGCACCCGAGTCTTGCCCGATCCGGCCGGGGCCAACACCACCAGCGGCATGGCGGCGGACGATACGGCCGCTCGTTGGGCGTCATCGAGCCCGTGGAGCAGCTCCTGCGGATCCATCGTCGTGCAGCCTACGCTGGTCGGTGATGGTGGAGGTCTCTGAGGCTCGCTTTGAAGCACTGGTGGCCGACGCCCTCGATGCCATTCCCGAAGAATTGGGGCATCTGATGGACAACGTGGCGATCGTGGTGCGCGATGGCCGGGCCCACTCCGGACTCCTTGGTTACTACGAGGGCGTGCCGCTCACCGAGCGGGGGGGTGGCTACGACGGCATGGTGTTACCGGACCGCATCACGATCTACCGCCTCCCCATCGTCTCACGGTGTGCCAATGAGGCCGAGGTGGTGGAACAGGTGCAGATCACCGTGGTGCATGAGGTGGCCCACCATTTCGGGATCGACGATGAGCGCCTTACCGAACTGGGCTGGGCATAAGGGGTAGCCTTCCCCGGTGCCTTCTTCGATGACATTGCTCAACGACGGCGAGGAAATTGTCCTTGACCTTCGCCCCCACTGGGTGTTCTTCCTGAACGGAATGTTGGCGCTGTTTGTGGTCATCGTCCTAGGCGTGATGGTGCTCGCTTGGATCGATCAACCGCCCGACATTGTTGATTGGACCTTGGGCCTGGCGGTGCTGGCTTGCCTCGGGTGGTTCGGCTGGACCTACGCCCGCTGGGCCACCACCCACTTCGTGGTGACCAGCGACCGCTTGATTTATCGGCACGGAGTGCTGGCCAAGCGCGGCATCGAGATCCCGCTTGAGCGCATCAACACCATTTTCTTCAGCCAGTCGATCTTCGAACGGGTGGTGGGCTCGGGCAGCTTGGTGATCGAGTCGGCCAGCGAAACGGGGCGTCAACAGTTTTCCCACGTGATGCGGCCCTCGCAGATCCAGCATGAGATCTACCGGCAGATGGAAGGCAACGAGAACCGAAAGTTCGACCGCATCGGCGGGGGCACACCGGGCGCGTCGATCCCGGAGCAGATCGCGCAACTCGACGGGCTCCGCCAGCAGGGCATCCTCAGCCAGGAAGAGTTCGCCCAGAAGAAGCAGGAACTCCTCGACAAGATGTAGGCCCCCTAAAACCCTCCCCCGAACCAGGCGGCGGGGGGTTAGCTGGCGATGATGCTGCGGAGCAGGCCGGGGAAGGTGGTCTTGAGATAGGCCGGCTGGAGAGATGCTTCAGCCACGGCGGGGTTGATGTTGAACACCTCGTTGAGCTGGGCCACGGTGAGGTGATCAATCAGACCCCCCACGCGGACTGGGTCCGGGTCGGCCGGCAGGCATCCGTTCTCGCCCAACTCCACCAAGGGAACCGTCGCCGGGTCGAGGCCGAGGCCCCGTACGAATCCGCTCAACCCGCCTTCTTGGCGGATCGGTACGCACGGATCCACGAACACGGCATGGCCACTGTCGGCGATCACGGCGAGTCGCTTGGGGGCGTTGAGCCACTCGTAGATCTTCTCCACCCGAGCCAGCTCGATCACGGTGTCGCCCTCGGCAGCAATGATCATTGATGGCACCGGCGGGGGATTGGTGGCGGCGAGGAGGCCCTCGGTGTCGAAATTGGTGCCGGTGCCGGAAAGGGCGGCTAGATCTGTGTCGGGTTCCAGGGGAGCCACCGGAGCTTGGCCGATCCAGAGATCCACCCGGCTGTCGTAGGCGGCTGTCCCCGAGGAACTGCCGCCGGCGCTGTGGCCCTCGGCGGCCACCCGTTCGGTATCGATCGCGCCGCCCAGGGGCGACTCGGTGGCCTCGTTGGTCTCGGTGAGAAGATCGAGGGCAGCGAGGAGTTGGTTGCTGTCGAGGTACTCGTCGGGTCGCTCTGCGGGGGCACCGCCGGCGATGAAACCGTCGAGCACCGCCGCCAGTCCCCGTTCGGGATGGTCCACCGCCGCCACCACATAGCCCCAGGACGCCACGGCGGCGTTGTGTTGATTGCCGAAGCGAAGGTTGCCCGAGAAACCATGGCTGTGCAGGACCGTGGGGAAGGGGCCCTTTTCGCTCGCCGGTAGGCCCACCCATGTGTTCGCCGGGGCCACCTCACCCGAGAGCGCCCCGGGAAGGATGGCTGTGATAGCTGGATCGAGGACGTCTTTTCCTGAGTAGGCGTAGGCCTCGGCGGTGGGGGTCACCGCGGAGGGGTCGACCGGATAAAACACGGCCACGGTGTGGTCGGCATCAAGGGCGAGATCCACCTGACCCACGGCGTAGGGACCGTGGCCGGAGAAGTTGGTCGGTTCCGCCTTCACAGTGGTGGTGGCGGCATCGTCTCCGTCGCCCCCACCCGAGCAGGCGGTGGTAACGAGGGCGATGCTGACGGCGAAGGAGCGCAGAAGGAGTCGGGACATGGAAGGTTCCTAGCATCCTGGCGGGGAGGTTGTGGATTACCCCACGATCCCGGCGCCGGTCCATGGCCGCACTCGCCACGCCGTCATCCCTGCCGGGAGTGGGGTAGCTCGTTCCACGATTGCCACCACGCAGCCACCAAAGCCGGCGCCGGTGAGCCGGGCTCCGATGACCCCGTCGAGGTGGATGAGGCGGCGGACGAGATCATCGAGGCCCGGGGTGCTGACGGCGAAGTCGTGGCGAAGGCTGGCATGGCTGGCGGCCATGGCGTCGCTCATCTCGGAGCGATCACCGGCGGTGAGGGCGGCGGCGAGTTGATCGACCCGAACATTTTCGGTGACCACATGCCGGGCCCGTTGCCGCATCACCGCATCATCCAATCCCGCCACGTCGGCCAGGGTGGCCGACCGCAGTGGTCCCAGTGCGGCCTGCGCCGCCTGGCAGGCCGCCGCCCGCTCGGCGTAGGCGCTGGTGGCCAACCGGCGGCGCTCACCGGAGTCGACCACCACCACTTCGAGATCCTCCGGCAGCGGAACCGGGGTGATCTGCAGCGAGGTGCAGTCGATTCGGAGCGCATGACCCGCCACCCCGGCGGCGCTGGTGAGTTGGTCCATGATCCCGCACGGCACGCCCGAGGCGCGCTGTTCAGCTCGGCGCGTGAGGTGGGCCAGCTCCTCGGGGGGGCCCGTAAACCCCAGGGCCAGGGCCAGGGCCACTTCCAGGGAGGCCGAGGATGACAGCCCAGCCCCGACCGGCAGGGTGGTGATCACCGACCCCCGAAACCCGATGGTGGGTCGCTGTTCGGCCACCACCCCCGCCACGTAGCGCGCCCAGAGGGGGGTGAGGGTGGCGGGATCGTCCACATCGAGGGGAATAACCGCCGGTTCCGGTTCGATCGAGGAGTGCAGCGACACCACGCGACCCTCCCGTTCGCCGGAGATGGTGGTGCCCAGGTGGATGGCCATGGGCAGGACGAGCCCGCCGGTGTGATCGGTGTGGTCCCCGATCAGGTTCACCCGCCCTGGCGCGAAGGCGGTGATCACCGAAGTTGGTGGGTCGCGTCGGTGGCCAGATCGAGCAGGGACAGGTCCCAGGGAGCCCGCATGGCGATATTGATCTGATCGGCGCCCGCCTCGATGTATTCGCCCATGCGCTGTGCAAGTTGGTCGGGGGAGCCGATGAGGACGCCGGGGCGTACTCGCTCGGCGACCTTGCCGAACTGCAAGGCCAGGGCGGCTTCGTCCCTGCATAGGCCCACGTTGACGGCCGTGCGGATCTCGGCGGGATCCCGGCCCACCGCCGCACAATGGTCGTGCAGGGTGGCGCGCTTTCGGGCCAACTCGGCCGGGGCCACAAACGGCACGTTCCAGCCGTCGGCCCAGGCCGCCGCGATGCGCAGCGTGCGTTTCTCACCGCCGCCCCCCACCCAAATCGGGAGTTCCCGTTGCAGCGGCTTGGGCTCACAGCGGGCTTCGGTGAGCTGAACGTGCTCGCCCGAGAAGTTGGTGACCTCCTCGCGCAGCAGGTGGCGGATGGCCTGGATGGCTTCCTCCAGTAGGTCGAGACGTTCTTTTGGTCCGGGGAAGGGGATCCCGTAGGCCGCAAATTCGGGCTCGGCCCAGCCGGCACCGAGGCCGAGTTCGGCCCGCCCGCCGGAGAGATGATCAATGGTGGTGATGGCGTTGGCCAACACCGCAGGATGGCGATACGCCGCGCAATAGACGAGCGATCCAACGCGCACGCGGGTGGTGTGGCACGCCAACGCGGCGTGGCAGGCCACCGCCTCATGGCTCGCGTAGCCGGTGAAGTCGGCCGAGTAGAAGTGGTCCCAGATGGAGATCCAGTCGAAGCCGGCCTCCTCGATGCGGGTCCAGAGATGGCGGAGCGAATCGATATCGGTGTTTTGCAAGCCAGTGTGGACGCCGAACACGGTCATCGGCGGAATCTAGCGCCGCCCCACCCGTCGTCCCTTGACCGTCTGGTCAGCGGCGTACAGGATGAGTCGATGCTTAGCGCCCTCGCCCCTGTCAACGGGATTGAAATCGCCTACGAAACCTATGGAGATCCCGCCGACCCGCCGTTGCTACTGGTCATGGGCCTGGGCGCACAACTCATCGCCTGGCCGGTCGATATGGTCCACGCCTTTGTGGATCGAGGCTTTTTCGTGGTGCGCTACGACAACCGTGACGTGGGTATGTCCACCAAGTTCGCTGATGTGGGCGCCGATTTCCTCACTACCTTCATGCAGGCGGCGCAGGGCGAACCCGTGGAGGTGGCCTATCGACTCACGGACATGGCGGCCGACGGAATGGCCCTGCTCGATTACCTGGGGATCGCCTCAGCCCACGTCGTAGGGGCATCGATGGGCGGCATGATCGCCCAGACGATGGCCATCGAGCACCCTACGCGTGTGCGCACCCTCACCTCGATTATGTCCACCACCGGCGAGCCAGAGGTGGGTGTGCCCACCGCCGAGGCCATGGCGGTGCTCCTGCGGCCGGTGGGTACCACCCGCCAAGAAGCCATCGACGCCAGTGTCGACGGGTCCCGGGTGATCGGCAGCCCAGCATTGTTCGATGAGGCGTTGGTGCGCACGCGGGCGGCGGCGGCCTACGACCGGTGCTACAACCCCGCCGGGGTGGCTCGTCAGATTCTCGCCATCGCCGCCTCCGGCAGTCGAGCCGAGGGCCTGGGCCAACTCAACATCCCCACCGTGGTGATCCACGGTGATCTCGACCCCCTCGTCGCCCCCAGCGGTGGTCAGCGGACGGCCGAGCTCATCCCAGGGGCGCGCTTGATCATGGTCGAGGGGATGGGCCACGATCTCCCGCCCGCCATGATGGCCCAGGTGGTCGAAGCGGTCACCGCGTTAGCCAGCCGCGTCCGCGTCTGATCCCTGGGAAGGAACCCCCCCGTATGCCCGGTCCGCTTGACGGTCTCAAAATTCTTGAAATCGCTGGGATCGGACCCGGTCCCTTCGGCGCCATGATGCTCGCCGACATGGGGGCAGAGGTCGTACGGATCGATCGTGCTCAGAACGTCTTGGGCGGCGATCCGGCCACGCCGCCGGCAGATGTTCTGAACCGAGGTCGGCGTTCCATCGGTGTCGACCTCAAGCACCCCGAGGGGGTGGAGACGGTGCTGAGGCTCATCGAACAGGCCGATGGGGTGATCGAAGGCTTCCGTCCTGGGGTGATGGAACGGCTCGGTCTCGGCCCCGATGTGGCCCTGGCCCGTAACCCGAAACTCACCTACGGCCGCATGACCGGCTGGGGCCAAGACGGGCCCTACGCCCTCGCCGCCGGTCACGACATCAACTACATCGCCTTGGCCGGGGCGCTCGAGCCGATTGGCCGTCGGGGAGGGCCGCCAATACCACCTCTGAACCTGGTGGGCGACTTCGGCGGGGGAGGGATGCTGCTGGCCTTCGGGATGGTGTGCGCCATCCTCAATGCGCAGAGCACCGGTGAGGGTCAGGTGGTGGATGCCGCCATGGTGGACGGGTCGGCCGTGCTCACCACGATGTTTCATTCCTTTCGGGCCATGGGTATCTGGGAGGACGAGCGGGGCACCAACATGCTCGACACCGGCGCGCACTACTACGACGTGTACGAGACAGCCGACGGCCACTACGTGTCCATCGGGTCGATCGAGCCGCAGTTTTACCAGGAACTTCTCCGCCTCACCGGCCTGGACGGGGAAGATCTCCCGCGGCAACAAGACCGGGCGGCGTGGCCAGCCTTGACCGACCGCCTGGCCGAAGTATTCAAGGCCAAGACCCGTGACCAGTGGTGTGCCCTCATGGAGGGAACCGATGTGTGTTTTGCGCCGGTCCTGTCCCTCGCCGAGGCCCCACAACATCCGCACAACATCCATCGCGGCACCTTCATCGAGCGCGATGGGGTGGTCCAGCCCGCCCCCGCCCCCCGGTTCTCGGGCACCCCGGTGGAGGTGCAGCGGCCGCCGTCCCACGCTGGGCAACACACCAACGATGTCCTCACCGACTGGGGTATCAGCAGTGATGAAGTGGAGAAGCTCCGGCGCGCCGGTGCCATCGCCTAACGGCAATCGGTAGCCTGAGCCCCATGGCGACCATGGTGTCCTTCCACGCCCATCCCGATGACGAGTCCATTGCGTCGGGCGGCACGTTGGCCAAAGCCGCCGCTCAGGGCCATCGCACGGTGCTGGTCTTTGGCACCCGCGGGGAGCAGGGCGAAGTGGCCGAGGGGTTTCTCGATCCCGGCGAGGCTCTCTGGGAGCGGCGGGTGGCCGAAGTGCACCGCTCGGCGGGGATTCTTGGGGTCCAACGGGTGGAGTTCCTCGGGTACGAAGACTCCGGGATGATGGGGACCCCTGAAAACGATCGGCCGGAATCCTTCTGGCAGGCCGATGTGGAGGAGGCGGCGGGCCGGTTGGCGGCCATCTTGCGTCAGGAAGATGCCCAGGTGCTCACGATCTACGACAGCGATGGCGGCTACGGGCACCCCGACCACCTGCAGGTTCACCGCGTGGGGCAACGGGCAGCCGAACTCGCCGGTACCCAGCGGGTGTTCGAGGGCACCATGAACCGGGACCACCTTCGCCGTGTGATCGAGGCCGCCGTGAAGGCAGGGGCCATTCCCGCGGAGTCCATGCCCGACGTGAGGGAGGACAGCACCTTCGGGCGGCCGGAGTCGGTGATCACGACCACGGTGGAGGTAACCCACTACCTCGAGGCCAAACGGGCTTCGATGCGGGCCCACGCCAGCCAGATCCGCGAGGACTCGTTCTTCTTGCAAATGTCCGACGATGCCTTCGCCGCCGCCTTCGGGCTGGAATGGTTCATCCGCCAGGGTGTGCCCTCTGATCACCGCGACGACGATCTCTTCGCCGGCCTCGACTGATGCCCCCACTCTGGACCCACACGGCGCTCGCACAGCAGATGGTGTTTGGGCCCGGGGCTCTGGAGCACCTTCCGGCGCTGGTCAAGGCCACCGGAGCCCGCCAGGTGCTCCTGGTGACCACCGAGGGGCGCCTGGCCTCGGCAGAGGGCGCCCAAGTGGAGGCCATGCTCGGCCGCGGCCTGGTCTCCACCTTTACCGACGTCGCCCCGCACGTTCCGGTGCCCCTGGTGCGCCAAGCCGTGTTGCAGGCCCGTCGCGACGGCATCGAACTGGTCATCTCGTACGGGGGCGGCTCGTGCGCCGACCTGGCCAAGGCCGTGTGTTTCTTTCTGGAGCAGGAAGCCGGCATGGGCGGCGCCAGTCACCTTGATCGCCCCTTGGTGCCCCACATCAGTATTCCCACCACCTACTCGGGTGCCGAACTCACCCCGTTCTTTGGGATGACCGATCCGGCCACCGGTCAGAAACAGGGAGCGGGTGGTCCCACCAGTGCCCCGATCAGCGTGATCTACGACCCGCGGCTCACCCTATCGATGCCCCCCCGGGTGGCCGCCGAGACGGGGATGAACGCGCTGGCGCATTGTGTGGAGGCGGTGTGGTCGCCGCACCGGACCCCCGAGGCCGAAGCCATTGCCCTGGCCGGGGCCAGGCTAATTAGTGGGGCATTGCCCACCGTGGTGGGAGCGCCCGAGGACATCGAGGCGCGCATCGCGATGCTGGAGGGGGCCTGCCTGGCCGGTCGGAGTTTGCTCAACGCCAGCATGGGTGTGCACCACGGTCTGGCTCAGATCGTGGGGGGACGCAGCGGCATTTCCCACGGCCTGGCCAACGCCGTGCTGCTCACCCACACCATCGGGTACAACGCTGATGCCGTACCCGCCGAAGTGGCGCAGGTGGGGGCGGCGCTCGGCGTCCAAGCCGATACGGCCGGGGCGGTGGACCGCCTGCGGATCGCGCTGGGCCTGCCCGCCACCCTGTCGGAGGCAGGGGTGGCGGAAACCGATCTCCCGGTGATGGCCCGCCTGACCCAGTCGAACGCCAGCGTGGCTCGTAATCCCCGGCCCGTTTCGGAAGTTGAGGCCCTGGGGATCCTCCAGGCCGCCTGGTAGTCGGGGCGGGTGATCTCCCTCGGCCACCTCTGCGGCCTGCGTTGCAAAGCCCCGACTTCTCCCGCCTCAAGCACTCGATGATTGTGCAGCACTCCAGCGCAGTGATCGTGCGCCAGGCTCCCGGGAGGATCGGTGCGGCGGGGATCTCCACGGTACGGTGCAGGCCGACTGGGTGAAGATCCCGTGTGGGCCCGACGACATCACCGGGCCGTTCTCCGTAGCGACCTACCAACCACGAGAAGGGCTGAACGCTGACCATCATCAAGATCAACGCCATCACCGTTGCTACCGACAGCGGGGACGAACTCGCCGAGCGTTTCGCCCAGCGCGCCGGTGCCGTCGATGGGCAAGACGGCTTCGAGGGCTTCGAACTACTGAAGCCAACCGATGAACGCACCACCTGGCTGGTCCTCACCCGTTGGCGCGACGACGACGCCTTCAACGCGTGGGTGAGTTCTCCGGCCTTCGGTGCCGGCCATCAACGCGAGGCGAAGCCCGACGAGCAAGGGGCCGGCCCCCGCCCGGTCGGGATGGTCTCGGAGATCTGGAGTTACACCGTGGCCGGCGGCTCCGCCGGATCGCAGAGCTGAGCCCACCGCGGTGACGCTGGTTCAGTTCCACGCCGGGTTCGCGTGGGTCGTGGTGGCCACCAACGCTGCGGTGGGGGCGTGGGCCCTCGTGGGCTATCGCCGCCCCCGCTGGCGCACTGCGGCCCTGTGGTGGGCTACGGGGGTGGCTCAGGCCACCATGGTGGTGGAGGTCTGCGTGGGCGTGAGCCTCGTGGCGATTCGGGATTACGAGGTAGCGCCGTTCCACACGCTCTACGGCTTCGCCGGCCTGGCGGCCATTGGGATTATCTACAGTTATCGCGACCAGGTGCGACGAGATCATCTCTGGCTGCTCTACGGGTGCGGTGGCCTGTTCATGATGGGCCTGGCGCTGCGGGGGCTTTCCGTGTCGGCGATTCCGCTGGCGCCGGGGTCCTGAGTCCGATTAGAGGTGCACCACCGGGCAGGTGAGGGTTCGGGTGATCCCATCGATCATCTGGACTCGACTCACCACCATCCGCCCGAGTTCGTCCATCGTGGCGGCTTCGGCGCGGGCAATGACGTCGTAGGGGCCGGTGACGTCCTCGGCCGACACCACGCCGTCGATGTCGTTGACCTCCTGGGCCACGTGAGCGGCCTTACCGACCTCGGTTTGGATTAGGACGTAGGCGCTGACAGCCACGGGGCCTCCACGGGTGCTCGGATCAGCCCACTGTAGTGATCGGCGGCGCCCCGTGATCAGGCGGCGGCGGTTGGATGGCCCGCTCCAGAGGGATTATTGGGCGAGGCGCTTTTCGAGTTCCTGGAGTTTGTCGCGGAGGCCCTGGGGGAGGGTGGCACCGATGGTGGCGTAGTGCTCCTCGAGTTGGGGTACTTCCGCCCGCCACGAGTTCACGTCGACCTGGAGCAGTTCGGCGAGGGTGTCCTGGTTGATCGTGAGGCCGTCGGTATCCAATGACCCCGGAGCGGGTACTCGCCCAATGGGGGTGTCGACGGCGTTCGGGGCGCCGGCCACCCGCTCGACGATCCACTTGAGTACCCGGCTGTTCTCGCCGAAGCCCGGCCACAGGAAGGAGCCATCCTCGCCCTTGCGGAACCAGTTCACCCAGAACAACTTCGGGAGGTCAGCGCCAGCATGCCGGCCGATGTCCAGCCAGTGTTGGAAGTACTGGCCCATGTCGTAGCCACAAAACGGGAGCATGGCAAAGGGGTCGAACCGGAGGTTCCCCACCGCCCCCTGCTGGGCGGCGGTGGTTTCCGAACTCATGATGGAACCGAGGAATACCCCATGGTCCCAGTCGAAGCTCTCGGTGACCAGGGGAACGTTGGTGGCCCGGCGGCCGCCGAAGAGGATGGCCGAGATGGGCACCCCATTGGGGTCCTCCCACTCGGGGGCGATGGCGGGACACTGTGAGGCGGGCGCGGTGAAGCGAGCGTTCGGATGGGCGGCGGGGGCGCCGGAGGCAGGGGTCCAATGGTTGCCCTTCCAGTCGATGGCGTGCTCTGGCGGCGTCGACATGCCCTCCCACCACACGTCACCGTCGTCGGTGAGGGCCACGTTGGTGAAAATGGAGTTGCGCTGGAGCGACGCGATGGCGTTGGGGTTGGTGTCGTTGCCGGTGCCCGGGGCGACACCAAAGAACCCGGCTTCCGGGTTGATGGCGTAGAGGCGGCCGTCGTCGCCGAATTTCATCCAGGCGATGTCGTCGCCGATGGTCTCCACTTTCCAACCCGGCAGGGTGGGGATCAGCATCGCCATGTTGGTCTTGCCGCAGGCCGACGGGAAGGCGGCGGCCACGTAGGTTTTATCGCCGGTCGGTGAGGTGATTCCCAGCACGAGCATGTGCTCGGCCATCCAGCCGTCGTCGCGGGCCATCGTGGACGCGATCCGGAGGGCAAAGCACTTCTTCCCGAGCAAGGCATTGCCGCCGTAGCCGGAGCCGTAACTCCAAATCTCGCGAGTCTCGGGGAAGTGACTGATGTACCGATTCTCGGCGTCGCAGGGCCAGGGCACATCGGGGCGGGTGGTGCCGTCGGCCAGTACGAGGGGGTAGCCCACCGAGTGGACGCAGGGCACGAACTCGCCGTCGTGGCCGAGCACATCGAGCACGGGCTGGCCCATGCGGGTCATGATCCGCATGTTCACCGCCACATAGGCCGAGTCGGAGAGTTGCACGCCGATGTGGGCGATGGGGGAGCCCAGAGGACCCATCGAGAACGGCACCACATAGAGGGTGCGGCCGCGCATGGCCCCGGTGTAGAGAGAGGTGAGTTCGTCCTTCATTTCCGACGGTGGGCGCCAGTTGTTGGTGGGGCCAGCGTCGAGTTCGCGCTCTGCGTTGATGAACGTGCGGTCCTCCACCCGGGCCACGTCGCCGGGGTCGGACAGGGCGAGAAAACTATTCGGACGCTTGGTGTCGTTGAGGCGGGTGAAGGTGCCACCGTCGACGAGGAGTTGCGTGAGCCGCTCCCACTCCTCTTCGGAGCCATCGCACCATTCGACACGGTCGGGTGTCAGGACGGCGGTCCAGTGCTCAACCCAGTCCTTCAGCTTCTGGTGGGCGGTGGTTCCAGGCATGAGTAACTCCGGGGCTCGAGGGAGGGGGGGTCAGTCAGTTTGTACGGGGATGTCCGGGATCCCGCCGAAGCCAGGGGTTCCCATGTCGATCTCTGAGCCCAGCCGCAGCCGGGTGGCCAAGGTTCGCTCGTCGAGGTCGAAGATCACGCGCTGGCCTTGGCGAAGCATCCGGAACACCGAACCCACCAGTGCGTCGGCGGCGAGTTCATACTCCTGGAAGTCGGTGTCGCAGAGCACCACCCCGTCGCCTGATCCTGGGTCGTACGACTTCACCACTCCCTGCATCAACCGGCTCCTTCGAAGGGTGTTGCGTGAGGGTGACAGTAGTGCGCCAGTTTCTCGACCGGCCAGCGGAGGGGCACGGACCACGCCGGTCGGCGACCGGCGGGGCGAGCCGGAGGGGAAGGGCTAAGAGGGGCGGGCGCTGCGGACGTGCTTGGTGATCTTGCCCGCCTTGATGCAGCCGGTGCAGACATGGACGCGCTTGGGCGTCCCGTTGACCACCGCACGGATCTTCTGGATGTTCGGGTTCCAGCGGCGCTTCGTGCGCCGATGCGAGTGACTCACGTTCATTCCGAACGACGGGTGCTTCCCGCAGACCTCGCACACAGCAGCCATGACTACGAACCTCGATGCATCGGGACCGGCCGTCTGACCGGTCTTCAGGACCGTCGGAGGCTAGCGGGGCGGGGAGGAGCGTTGCCAACCCGGAGCGGGCACGCCACTGCTCCTAGTATCGGCAGCGATGACTTCTCTGTCCCAGCTCGGTGCCCGCGACCTCGTGGCGGTGGTGGTGGGATATCGCGATGCGTTGGTCGCCCACAAAGCAGGCATCAACCGGCTGAATGTCTACCCGGTGCCCGATGGCGACACCGGAACGAACATGGCCCTGACCCTCACGGCGGTGGCTGAGGAACTTTCAGGGGCCGGGGAGGACCTTGACGCCGTCTGCAAGGCCATCAGCCATGGCTCGCTCATGGGGGCCCGGGGGAACTCGGGCGTCATTTTGAGCCAACTTCTCCGGGGCATGGCCACGGTGGTGGCGGAGGCCGGCGGGTTCGATGCCAAGAGTGGCTCGCTCGCCCTCGCCGAGGCGGCCAGCGCCGCCTACGAGGCGGTGATGCGGCCGGTGGAGGGCACCATCTTGACGGTGGCCCGGGAAGCCTCCGAGGCCGCCGTGGTGGCCGCCGCGGGGGGCGCGAACCTGGTGGGGATGCTGGAGGCGGCGCTGGCTCAAGGAACCGATGCCCTCGCCCGCACCCCCGACATGCTGCCCGTTCTCAAAGACGCCGGGGTGGTGGATGCCGGGGGGGCTGGCTTTCTGCTGCTCCTCGACGTGCTGCTCAACGTCGTGGACGGGCGGCCGGTGCCCCAACCGGTGGAGTTCGACGAGCCGGTGTTGGCGGAGGTGGGAGCCGTCCAGGGCGCGCCCGACGGCCATGGGGGCCTCGCCGATCTCCGGTACGAGGTCATGTATTTCCTCGACGCCCCCGATGCCTCGATTCCCGCCTTCAAGGATGTGTGGGCCGGGATCGGGGATTCCATCGTCGTGGTGGGGGGTGACGGCCTCTGGAACTGCCACATCCACACCGACGACATCGGCGCTTCCATTGAGGCCGCCATCGATATTGGCACTCCCCATCAGATCCGGGTGACCGACCTCATCGAGCAGGTGGAGGAGGAGCGCTGGGTGCGCGAGGCCACCGATTCCGGGGCCCTCGACGAGGTGCCGGAGCACCTCCAGACCCCCGTGACCTGCGCCGTGGTGGCGGTGGCTAGCGGCGAGGGCATCCGACGCATCTTCTACTCCTTGGGGGTCCAGGGGATCGTTACGGGTGGTCAGTCCATGAATCCCTCGACGGCCGAACTGATCGCCGCCGTGGAGGCCGTGCCGGCGGATCAGGTGGTGATTCTGCCGAACAACAAGAACATCATCCCGGTGGCCCAGCAGGTAGATGATCACACCACCAAAACGGTGGTTGTGTTGGCCACCAAGGGCATCACCGAGGGTTTCGCCGCCCTGTTGGCCTACGACCCGGAGACCAGTGGCTCGGACAACGCCGTTGCCATGAGCGAGGCGGCGGCGAGCGTGGTGGCCGGCGAGATCACCCAAGCCGTGAGACAGTCGAGTTGCGACGCCGGTCCCATCGCCACGGGCGACTGGTTGGGCATCGCTAGCGAAGGCATCGTGGCGGTGGAGGTTGACCTCGCCACCGCGGCGGTGGCGCTGCTCGATCTCCTCGTGGGGCAGGACCACGAGATCGTGACGATCATTGAAGGCGAGGGCGCCAGTGCCGGCACCACGCGACACCTCACGGAGTGGCTGGGTGCACACCGTGAGGGGGTAACCGCCGAGGTGCACCACGGCGGCCAGCCCCTCTACCCCTATCTCTTCGGAATCGAGTAGTGGCCAAGCGCCTGCGCGAGCTCGAGGACCTCAGCGTCAACGTGCTCGCCGGGGTAGGCCCGGAGCGGGCCAAGGCCCTGGCGAAGATCGAGGTTTCCTCCATCTTCGACCTGCTCACCCACTATCCCCGGCGTTACATCGACAAGACGAAGCAGTCCTTCATCGGGGATCTGCGCGTGGACGAATCGGCCTGGGTGTTCGGCAAGGTCGTGTCGTCGGCCACGGTTCCCGGCCGGGGCCGCGGCAAGGGCCGCACCGAGCTACGCATCAGCGACGGCTCAGGGTCGCTGCGCATCACCTTCTTCAACCAGCCGTGGCGGGTTCGGCAGTTTCCCGATGGCTCCGAGGCGCTGTTCTTCGGCAAGGTCACCGAGTACCAGGGCCAAAAGCAGTTGGCGAACCCCGAGGTGGACCTCCTCGACGAGGCAGATCGTCGGCAGATCACCGCCATCTATCCTCAATCCGACAAACTGCGGCTCTACTCGCGGGATTTTCGGGGGTGGCAACTCGAAGCGCTGCGGCGCACCCAGACCTTGGTGGAACCCTTGCCGGCGTGGGTACTCGACCGGCACGGGTTCGTGGATCGAACCGCCGCCTTTTGCGGGGTACATCTCCCCGAGACGATGGGGCAGGCGCAGGAGGCCCGCCGGCGCCTGGTGTTCGACGAACTGTTGCGAATCCAACTGGTTCTCGTGCTGCGCAAGCACCGGATCGAGGCCACCAGCCAAGGCCTAGAGCACGATACGTCCGGAGTCATCCTCGCCCGGTTTCTGGACGCCCTCCCCTTCGCTCTCACCGCCCACCAGGCCACCGTCATTGCGGAGATCATGGCCGATCTGGGGGGCCCGGTCCCGATGCACCGATTGCTGCAGGGCGATGTGGGGGCCGGGAAAACGGTGGTGGCGATCGCGGCGCTGCTCACAGCGGTGCAGGGCGGACATCAGGGGGCCTTCATGGCACCGACGGAAGTCCTGGCCGAACAGCACTTTGCCGGGATGAGGCCACTACTGGAGGGCATCACGGTGCCGGATAAGCGACCGTCGCTCTTTGATGAGCGTCCGCTGCGCGTGGATCTGCTCACCAACCGGGTGACGGGCCAGGACCGCCAGCGTCTGCTGGCGGCGCTGGCCGCCGGAGAGATCGATGTGGTCGTGGGCACCCACGCTCTGATCCAGGAGGCGGTGGCCTTTCACAGCCTTGGCGTAGTGGTGATCGACGAACAACACCGCTTTGGGGTGGAGCAACGGGCGGCCCTCAAGGCGAAAGCGAACGGTGACGCTGTACCTGACGTGCTCGTGATGACCGCCACGCCGATCCCCCGTACCGCCGCCATGACGGTCTACGGCGATCTCGACGTATCGATCCTGGGCGAGAAACCGGGGGGGCGGCAGCCCATTGTCACCGAATGGGCGCAGGGAGCCGATGCGCAAGAGGCGGTCTGGATCAAGGTGCGCGAGGAGGTGGAAGCGGGGCGTCAGGTCTATGTGGTGTGTCCGTTGATCGGGGAGAGCGAGAACCTCGAGGTGGCCTCGGCGGAGGAGACCTTCGAGCGGCTCGAAACCCACGATCTTTCCGGCCTGCGCCTCGGAATCCTGCACGGACGGCTTCCCTCGAGCGAGAAAGAAGCCACGATGACTGCCTTTCGGGAGGGCCGGGTGCAGGTGCTCGTGGCCACCACGGTGATCGAGGTTGGGGTGGATGTGGCCAACGCCACCGTGATGGTCGTGCTCGATGCCGACCGGTTCGGCATCGCTCAACTCCACCAACTGCGGGGTCGGGTGGGGCGGGGGGCCAACGCGTCGTTCTGTTTCCTGGTGACCAGTGACACCGGGGTGGGGGGCGACGACGAGGAACGGGCCCAAACTAACGCCCGTCTCGAGGCGTTGGTGCGCAGCGACGATGGCTTCGAACTAGCCGAGGTGGATCTGGACATTCGGGGGGAGGGGGCCGTGTTCGGGGAGCGTCAGAAGGGTCGGAGCGATCTCAAACTGGCCTCGCTCCGCCGGGATCGTGAGGTGGTGCACCTGGCCCGCGAGGTGGCTGAGGGTCTGGTGGCCGATGACGCCACCCTCGCTAGCAGCCCCGAACTTCTTGACGAGTTACGCCTCTTCCTCGACCCCGACGACGAGGCCTTTCTCTTCAAGAGTTAGCCGGTGCCTTGGTGCTGGTACGGGACCTCGTCAGACAACTACGGGCGGGAGGACCAGGCTCTGCCCGGGGTAAATGAGGTCGGCATTGTTGGGATGCACGAGCCGATCCCGGTTGGCGTCGATGAATACCAGCCAGTAGTCGGCGATGGCACGGTTCGTGGGTTCAGCCCCCAACTTCTCACCCACCGCCTCCGCCGCCAGTGTCCAGAACGAATCACCGCCCTCGACGATCACTTCGGTCTTGGCCAACGCCACTGCCGTGGGGGTTACCTCGTTGCTGGTCTGTGAAAAGGGGCCGGTGCCAATGGTGTTGATGGCCTGGACACGGAAGCGGTAGGTACTTCCGACGGCGAGATCGGTGATCGTTTGGGTGGTGGCGGTAGCAGCGAAGGAGCGGCTGGTTTGGGCTGATAGCCCGAGGTAGGGGGTCACGACGTAGCCGATGACGCTCGATCCACCGTCGGATTCCGGTGCCGTCCAGGAGGTGGTGGCGCTGGCCTCGCCGGCGGTGGCGGTGCCGATAGTGGGCGCCCCGGGCACGGCGAGGTCATCGTCAGTGGTGGTGTCGGAAGTTGATGGACCATCGCCCAAAATGGTAATCACGGGGGTGGCGGTGGAGTACCTGCCGTTACCCACGTTGTTGATGGCCTTCACCCGGAATCGGTAGCGGATGCCACCGGAGAGTCCGACCACCGTCTGGGTGGTGGGCGCCGAACTGAACCGGGTGCTGGGTTGTTCGTCGAACCCGATGTAGGGGGTGACCAGGTAGCCGGTGATGTCGGTGCCCCCATCGGAGGTCGGGGCGGTCCAGCTCACGGTGGCCTGATTGACGCCCGCAATGGCGGTAGGCATGGCGGGTGCGCCCGGCACGGTGGACGTCGGCGTCACGACCGGGTCGAGGAACCCATGGGGTGTCGTGACCAGCCCAACGGTCAAGAGCCCGAGAGCCATACTCGCGAAGATCCGGTGGTGATTCCCTGAGGTCATTGGTTGTCCTTGTCGATGCGCCGATGGTGGCGCTGAAGAAAACGCTTCTCGCAACGCGGGCCAGTTGGACCTTATGCGCGCGAAGCCCACGCTGCTGATTCCTGGCGGGCGCCTGCCGCCGACAGGGTTTTTCTTTGCCGAGGCTGGTGCGGTTGGCGTCATCCACCGGCGTTCGCGACGCCCGGTGGGCTTCGACACTTACGATAGGCTCAAGTGGTGTCTGGCCTACTCATCGTGCTCGCGTCCGTGGTTGCGGTGGCGGCCGCCATCCGCTCCACCTGGTCCCCTTGTGGCCTGTCGATGCTTTCCACTATCACCCCGTTGGGGGAGTCGGGGCGCCGCAACCGTTGGGCGGTTACCGCGACCTGGTTCATCGCCGGGGCCGTGTTGGGAGGGGCGACGCTCGGAATAGGGGCGGCGGTGTTAGCGGCCGGGGTTGCCCTCGTGGATCTGCCCGCTGGGGACGCGCTGGGCCTGGCGGCTCCGTTGGCGGCCGTCGCTATCGCCTCTGACCTGGGACTTGGGGGGTTCCGGTTGCCGGCTCACACCCGTCAGGTCAATGAGGCCTGGCTCGATCAGTACCGGAGTTGGGTCTACGGAGGGGCCTTCGGCTGGCAGATCGGGGTGGGTCTCGCCACCTATGTGACGACCGCGGCGGTGTATTTGATGCTGGCGCTGGCGGCGCTGACAGCCTCGCCACTGGCTGCCTTCCTCATCGTGGCGGGCTTTGGCCTGCTCCGGGGCCTCGCCGTGCTCCTCGGCGCCCGCCTCACGAGCCCTCAGCACCTCGTGGATCTTCACCGCCGCCTGGCGGAGCTCCTCCCCACCGCGCAGAGTGCCGTGGTGTTGGTGGAGGTCGCCGTGCTCGCCGTGGTCGTAGCGGTCACCTGGGGCCTGGTCTCTGGCGCCGCAACCGGGGCCGTCGTCGCCGGCGTGGTGCGTCGAGCGCGCCTTGTGGGGCAGCCGGGCTAGAGGCGCACGGTGGGGACGGTGGCGGGAGTGCGACTGACTCGGATGGCATCGGCCCCCAGCAGGAAGAGCGCGAGCCAGATCAGAATGAAACCGGCGAAGCGCTCCGGGGGCAGGTCCTCGTGGAAGATGGCGATGCCACAGACCAACTGCATGGTGGGCGTGATGTACTGCAAAAGGCCGAGTTCGCTGAGTGGGATGCGACGGGCCGCGGTGCCAAAGAGCAGAAGGGGCACCGCGGTCACGACCCCAAGGGCGAGCAGCAAGGCGTCCTGGCTGAGGGTTCCCTGCCCGACGGCGGCATCGCCGCGCAGGATGAGGACGGTGCCCGCGACCAGGGCGAAGGGAAGGAGCACCCCGGTCTGCACGGCCAGGGCGCTGGTGGCATCAACCGACACGGCCTTGTTCAGGAAGCCGTAGGCGGCAAACGACGTGGCCAGCGTCAGGGCAATCCACGGGATCTCCCCGTAGACCAGGGTGAGCACCGCCACGGCCGCCAAGCCGAGGGCCAGCGCCACGTACTGAGGCCGCCGGAGTTGCTCCCGCAGCACGATGACCCCGAGGGCCACGGTGATCAGGGGGTTGATGTAGTACCCGAGGGCGGCTTCGAGCACACGGTCGTGATTGACCGCCCAGATGTACACCCACCAGTTGATGGCGATGAGGACTCCGGCGAGGGCGAGTTGGCTCAGGCCTCGTGGGTGGTGGCGCACGGCGTCGTACCAGTGCCGGTCGCCCCGGAAGGCCAGGATGATCAGTACCACCACACAGGACCAAACGATCCGGTGCACGAGGATCTCCGTGGCTCCCACGGAGCGCAATGCATGGAACATGATGGGGAACAGCCCCCAGATTCCGTAGGCCGCTACCCCCGCCAGGGTGCCGACGCGCCGTTCGGCGGCGAGGTCGGTCACCTAGAACCAGTCGGGAACGTTGTCTCGCTCGGGCGCTAGGTCGTCCTCGGTGACCTCGAGATACCACATGTCGTGGCAGTCCTTGCATCGGAAGGTGATCACATCACCCTCCTCCCAGCCCATCTCCGGTGCTTCCAGGGGGGTTCGGTGGCAGGTGCCGTTGCAGTCGACGCAGGTGATGGAATCCGGAACGGGCACGCTTCAGGGTGCCACGGGCGGCACGGCCGCGGCCATCTTTGTCCTCGCAACGGGGGCGGGTACCGTCGGCGGTGTGCGTGTGATCTCGGGTTCGGCCCGCAATCGGAGATTGGTAGCCCCGCCCGGATCGACCACCCGTCCCACCCCGGAGCGGGTGCGCGAGGCGATGTTCAACGCTCTGGGGAGCCTGGGGGCGGTGCTCGAAGCCACCGTGGTGGATTTGTTTGCCGGGAGCGGGGCAATGGGGATCGAGGCCCTGTCGCGCGGGGCCTCCCGGGTGACCTTTGTCGACCATGACCGAGCGGCCCGGGAGGCCATCGAGACCAACCTGGCGGTCACTGGTTTGGCCGACCGGGCCGTGGTGGTGGCCTCCACCGTGGAGCGGTTCCTGGCCACGACCGGCGACCAGCGCTGGGATTTGGCGCTCGTCGATCCGCCATATCGGTTCAACGGTTGGCCCGAGTTGTTGCTCGACCTGCCGGCCGAGCTCGCGGTGTTGGAGTCTGATCAGGTCGTTGATCCACCGTTCGGGTGGGAGGTGCTGCGAACCAAGCGTTATGGCTCCACTCACGCGGTGATTGCACAACGAATCGTCCTGTGAACACTGTGGCGGTAGCGTTACCACGATGACCAAGGTCCTCTACCCGGGATCATTCGACCCGATCCACAACGGACACGTCGAGTTGATCGAGACGGCGTCCCACTTATTCGACCAGGTCGTGGTGGCCACGATGCGCAATCCGCAGAAGGGCGAGCCGCTTTTCTCGTTGGACGAGCGCGAGCGCATGATCCAAGAGGCGCTCAGCCACCTCGACAACATCGAGGTGGTGAGCTTCGCCAAACTGGTGGTCGACCTCGCATCTGACGTGGGGGCCGACTTCATCATCAAGGGACTGCGCTCCACGATCGATTTCGAAAGCGAGATCTCGCAGGCGCAGATCAACCTGAACGTATCGGGGGTGCACACCCTGTTTTTGCCTTCAGCGTCCGCCAACTCAGCGGTGGCTTCGAAGTACATTCGTGACATCGCCCGCTTTGGCGGTGACGTATCGAGCATGGTTCCGCCCAGCGTGGCGAAGCGTCTTGAGGAGAGGTACGGCCCCCGATGAGCGATAAGTACGACGATGATGGCTTCGGCGACGAGGCGGAGGCGGACATGACGCCCCGGGGGCCGGGAACCAAGGTGGAAGCTCTGCTCCGGCGGCTGCATGAGATAGTCAATACGGCCCGCCCGATGCCGCTTTCCACCTCGGTGATGGTGAACCGTGACGACCTGCTCGACGTGATCGATGATGCGATTGAGCAACTGCCCGACGAGCTTCGCGCCGCCCGCTGGCTCCTGAAGGAGCGCGACGAGTACCTGGCCAAGGTGCGTCGGGAGGGCGACGAGATCCTCGAAATCGCCCGCGCCCGAGCGGAGCGTATGGTGCAGCGCACCGAGGTGGTGAAGGTGAGCGAGGCTCGGGCCCGGGCGATCATGGGGGATGCCGCCGAAGAAGCCAGTCGCCTCAAGAACGAGTGCGAGGACTACTGCGATCAGAAGCTCGGCAGTTTTGAGATCGTGCTTCAGCGCACCATGAAGATGGTGGCCGCCGGTCGCACCAAACTCCAGGGCTCCCTCGCCACCGGAGAAGCTCCCGCCATTGGTCCCCGCCACGACGATGTCGACGACGCCGTATTCGACCAGGATTCGGGCTGATCGTGATGCCGACCCGGGGGTCGGTGTTGCGAGTGGGGATCACCGAGTTACGCCGGCGTCCCGGCACCCAGCGCCTGGTGGTGTTGCGGACGGCGATCCCAGGGCTGGCGGTCACTTCGGCCCGGGTGCCTGACGACGCTGACCTGGCCATCGATCTCACGCTGGAGTCGGTGGAAGGCACCGCCATCACGGCTCGCGGAACCGTAGGGGTCCCCTGGGTAGCTGACTGTCGCCGCTGCCTCGATGTGGTGTCTGGCACGCTGGTGGTGGAGGTCCGCGAGGTCTACGAGGCGCATCCCCGCGACGGTGAGACGTACCCGATTGAAGTGGATGAGATTGATCTCGAGCCGGTGGTGCGTGATGCCGTGCTGCTGAACCTGCCGATCTCGCCGTTGTGCCGGTCCGATTGTGAGGGCCCGGTGCCCCACGATCTCCCCGTCACCGGCCCCGGCGAACTGCCGGAGGATGAACGCGACGATGCTCCTCCCAAGGATCCTCGCTGGGCGGCGCTGGACGATCTCAACTTCGACCCCTCCTGAGCCATCGGTTCTTCGGTTCGACGGTCTGGAGGCGGTCCCGCTACGCTTCCCCGGCTGCACCGCCGGGCGTTGCCCCGGTGCCACTCTGCCCTCCGATCCGAGGACCTGTTATGGCCGTCCCGAAGAAGAAGACCTCCAAAGCCAAGACCCGCAAGCGTCGGGCCAGCGCGTGGACCCTCAGCGCTCCGCCGCGTTCTCTGTGCCCCCACTGTGGGGCCACCAAGTTGCCTCATGTGGTCTGCGGCAAGTGCGGCTGGTACGCCGGCCGCCAGGCCGTTGAGGTTGATTGACCCCATGATGCTTCCCGTCGCCCTGGATGCGATGGGCGGGGACAACGCCCCGGGTGAGATCGTGGCCGGAGCTCATCGAGCGGTGGCCGAACTGGGCGTGCCGGTGGTGCTGGTGGGGCAGCCCGAGGTGCTCGAGCCCCTTGCCAACGGCCTGGAAATCATCGCGGCGTCCGAAGTGATCCCGATGAGCGCCGATCCCGGTTCGAGTGTGCGCCGGATGAAGGACTCGTCGCTGGTGCGGGCGGCGGAGGCCGTCCGTGATGGGCGTGCCTCAGCGATGATTTCTGCCGGTAATACGGGGGCCACGATGGCCTCGGCTCTCCTGCGGATGGGGCGCATCAAGGGGGTGGCCCGCCCGGCGATCGCCACCCCGATTCCCGTGCCGGGCGGCGATCCCACCATTCTGCTCGACGCCGGCGCCAACGCCGAGTGCCAGGCGGACTGGCTCCTGCAGTTCGCCCAGATGGGTGTGGTGTTTGCCCGTAGTCGCTATGGCATCGAGCAGCCGCGCGTCGGCCTGCTGTCGATCGGGGAGGAGGCGTCCAAGGGGACGCCGTTGGTGAAGGAGACCAACGCCCTTCTCGCCGCCCCTGATGCGCTCCAGGCGGCCGGGGGCATCTTCATTGGCAACGTCGAGGGACGAGATGTAATGACCAACGACGTCGATGTCGTGGTTACCGACGGTTTCACCGGAAACGTGGTGCTCAAGACTCTCGAAGGCGGGATGCGGGCCCTGGTAAACGCCATTTTTGCGGCATTTGGTACTACCCCGGCCACCGAGGCGGCCAGCGAGGTGTTGATCCCCGCCCTCTTGCCCCTCTACGGCACCCTCGACCCCGATAACACCGGGGGGGCGATGCTCTTGGGGGTGGACGGGCTGTGTCTGATCTCCCACGGCTCATCCTCGGCGACGGCGGTGGTCAATGCGATACGGGTGGCCGCCGAACTGCACGAGGCGGGGATCGTCGAACGCCTCCGCACCGCTGTGGCGTCGGGCTGATGCCCTCTGACCAGGCCGTTCCTCTCTTCACAAGCGCACTAAGTCTGGAATGGGTTAGAGTGCGCTCTTCCATCGCCCCGCGCGCAGGAGCTGTCGTTGCCCGCCGAAACCCACGTTGAACGAGGAACCCCCATGGATCGACAGCAGGTGTTTGCGCTGATACGAGATCGGTTGGCCGACATTCTCGAAATCGAGCCCGCCATTATCTCGGAGGGGCAGAGTTTCGCGGATGACCTCGACGCCGATTCGCTAGCGCTGATCGAGCTGGTGGAGGCGTTGGAGGAGGAGTTGAGCGAGCGCTCGGTGGGCTTCCGGATCGACGACGAAGATTTGGCGGACCTGAAGACGGTTCGCGACGCGGTCGACTACGTCTTCGGTCGGCTGTAACAACCTGAACGCGCTCCCAGTAGCCCGTCTGGACGAGTTAGTCGCGCGCCTCGGCCTCGACCTGGCTCCCGACCTGTTGGCGCCGGCGCTCGTGCACAGTTCGTGGTGTGCCGAGCACGCGGGTTACCCCTCGAACGAACGTCTCGAGTTCCTCGGCGATGCCGTGCTGAGCGTGGTGGTTGCCGATCACGTGTACCGGGTCTACGACACGCTCCCGGAGGGCGACCTCACCGACATCCGCAAGACCGTCGTGAATGCGGTGGCCCTCGCGGAGGTGGCGGCCGAGTTGCGGGTAGGGGAGCACCTGCTCCTGGGACGCGGGGAGGAACACTCGGGCGGGCGAGAAAAGCCGTCGATTCTCGCCGATGCGTTGGAAGCCATCTTTGGGGCCGTCTACCTCGCCGGCGGGATCGAGGGAGCCCGCACCCTCATCCTCAGTGTCCTCGGCAGCCGTCTGGCGACGGCCCAGTTCGATCGAACCGATCACAAGAGTCGCCTGCAGGAACTGGCGGCCCAGTTGTTTGCCAGCCAGCCCCACTACGACGTGCAGGCCAGCGGCCCCGACCATGACCGCACCTTCGGCAGTGTGGTCAGCATCGAAGGCACCGCCTACGGAAACGGCGAAGGACGCTCCAAGAAACAGGCCGAACAGGCCGCCGCTCGCGTGGCCCACGACGCGTTGACCGATCCCAATCGACTGGAAACCCCGAGGGAGACCCACCATGGCTGAGCTACCCGAGCTCGAAACGCTTCGGCGTGAACTGGAGAAGGAATCGGTGGGCAAGCGCCTCAAGGTGCCCGAGGTCACCGGAGCCAAGGTCACCAAGCGCAATGGCAACAAGAAGAACTTCCAGGCCCGCTTGGAGGGCGCCAAGGTCAAGTCGGTAGACCGGCGAGGTCGCTTCTTGGTGGCCAACCTCGACAACAGCGAAATGCTGGTGCTGGATCTGGGGGAGACCGGCCGACTCCAGAAGGCCGCCCCGCGCGCCACCTCGCCCAAGGGCACTCTGGTGGTGCTGGGCTTCACCCAGGGTGGACAGGTCTGGCTCGTCGATCCCGGCGGCACCGCCCAGGCGTTCGTGGTCGCCACCAACGCCGTGGCGGAAGATCTCCCCGAACTGGCGGCCTGCGGGCTGGACCCCGTGGCCGATGCGGTCTCCTGGACCTTGTTCGCTCGCTCGATACTGGCTCGAAACCTCAAGCTCAAAGCCCTGCTGATGGCCCCCGACATGGTCGTGGGCATCGGACCCATCTACAGCGACGAGATCCTGTGGGAAGCCGGCCTTCGCCACGACCGTATTTCCAGTGAACTGTCCTCCCAGGAGATCCGGCGCCTGTTCCGAGCCGTTGTGGAGACGCTGCACGAGGCCGTGAAGTACCGCGGGACCACCGTGGGGGAGAACGGATTCGTCGACCTCTACGGGAAATCTGGCGACTACCAGAACCACCTGAAGGTCTTTGGACGCGACGGTCAGCCGTGCCGCCGATGCCGGGCTGCGGTGGTCAAGACGCGCTTCGCCAACAAGCCCCTGTACTTCTGTGACGCCTGTCAGGTCTGAGGTGCGCCGCGGGTCTCGCTGGGACTACTAACGTCGGCCATCGAATGTTCCTCAAGACGCTCACGCTGAAGGGTTTCAAGTCCTTCGCCGACACGACCGCACTCGATCTTGAACCCGGCGTCACCGTGGTGGTGGGGCCCAACGGGTCGGGGAAGTCCAACGTGGTGGACGCCATTGGGTGGGTGCTCGGTGCCCAAGCGCCCTCTGCGGTGCGGTCGCAGAAGATGGACGACGTGATCTTTGCCGGCACCGCGCGGCGCTCGGCGCTCGGTCGGGCCGAGGTCAGCCTCACCATCGACAACTCGGCCGGGATGCTGCCCATCGATTTTACCGAGGTGACCATCACCCGCACGCTGTTCCGCACCGGCGACAGCGAGTACGCCATCAACGACGTCCCCTGTCGCCTGCTCGACATCCAGGACCTGCTCTCCGATACGGGAGTCGGTCGTCAGCAGCACGTGATCGTGAGCCAGGGGCAGATCGACGCCGTCCTCAACGCCCGTCCGGAGGAGCGCCGCCTCATCATCGAGGAGGCCGCCGGCATCCTGAAGTACCGGAAACGAAAAGAAAAAGCCGAGCGCCGCCTCATCTCCACCGAGGGCAACCTCACCCGCTTGGGCGATCTCCTGCGCGAGGTTCGGCGGCAGTTGCGCCCTCTGGAGCGTCAGGCCGACGCCGCCCGGCGGCACGGCGATCTCGTAGCCGAACTGCGGGCGCTGCAGGTGTTCCTGGCTGGTCGCGACCTCACGACGCTCCATCGGCGGCTCGCCGATGGAGGCGCCGCCCGGGCCGAACTGACCAATGAGGACGGGCTCTTGCGGCGGACGCTGGGCGAACTCGATGCTGCCGTACTCAACGCCGAAGCGGAGTTGGGTTATACCGGGGCCGACGATCTCGGCGACGATCTCGTTCGCTTTGAGGCCCTGCGGGAGAAGGCCCGTGGGCTCGTAGCCCTGCTCTCCGAGCGCCGTCGGGGCATCGAGCGGGAGCGGGGGGCGTTCGTAGACCAAGCGGTGATCGCCACGCTGGAAGCCGAGGCGAACCGCCTGACCTCCGAGTTGGCCGCCTCGGATGCCGAGGCCGAGGATTTGGTGCCTCAGCAAGAGGAACTGAGCCAGGCCCAGGGCGCGCTGGCCGATGCCCGGACTGCCTTCGAGCAGGATTGGGCCCAAGGCGTCGTGGCGGCCCCGGCGGGGCAGGCGGCGGAGGCGCGGGGCGAACTGGCCGCCATGCGCGCCGGGGTGGAGCGCGGCGATGGGGAACGTCACCGGGTGGAGGCCTCCCTCGTTGTGCTCGGGGAGAAACTTTCTCGCCTCGCCGCCGAGACAGATCGTCTGCGGGCGGAGGCTGAGACGGCCTCCTCGGCTGAAGGTCCACTGGTGGAACGCTTGGCGGGGGCCGAGCAACAGCGGGCCGACGCCGAGAAGCAGGTGGCCGAGGCCGAAGCCACCCTGCGGGCGGCCGACGGCGATCGCCACGCCTGGACCGCCCGGGCCGAGGCCCTGGGACTTGCCCTGGATCAGGCCCGGGCCCGAGCCGGTGCGGAACGACTGGCGGAGGTAGATGGTGTGGTGGGCACCCTCCTCGAGCTCATCGAGGTTGATGACGGATGGGACGCGGCGGTGGAAGCCGCCGCCGGGGAAGCGCTGGCGGCCGTGGTGGTGGATGGGGTGGAGGCGGCGAGAGCGGCCATCGTGGCCTTGCAGTCCGGCACGGATGCCGGCGAGGCGGTGGGAGGAGCGGTACTCGCCCTGGGGGCCACCCGAACGAGCCGTGTCGCTCCGACGGTGGGGGAGCCCGTGCGGCGCCATGTGCGGGCCGCTCGCCCCGACGTAGGCGCCCTGCTCGATGCGCTCCTCGGGTCGGCGGTGGCTGTGGAGGGCGGCTGGTCGGCGGCGGTGGATGCGGCCTTGGCTCATCCCGACGTCGTGATCGTGACGTTGGAGGGCGGACGCTTCGGACCAAGCGGATGGCGGGTAGGCACCGCCTCCACGGGGGCTACCGGCGCCGCGCTGGCGGAGGCCCGCGAGCGCGCCGAGCAGTCCACCCTGGAAGCGGGCCATGCCGAAGCCGGCCTGGCCGAAGCCCGCGCCCGGCTCGAGGAGGCCCGCCATGGTGAAGCAGGCCTCGCCCGCCAACTCGACGAGCACGACGGTCGCCTGAGCGCCGCCACCGATGGGCTGCAGCGGGTGGAGGCCGACCGCCGCGACGCCGCCACCGAGACCGAAGCGTTACGGTCGCACGCCGACGAACTGGCTGAGCGGGTTGGGCGGGAGCAGGCCCGGGTGGCCGAGCTCGACCTGCTCCTGCCGCGGTTGGAGGCCCAGGAAGCCGAGGGCGCCGAGCAGGCGCGAGCCATGGCCGCCGCCAAGGGAGATCTGGACGAGCGGGCGGCCATGGTGGGCTCGCAGCGGGCCGATATCGAGGTGCGAGCCGCGGGGTTGGATGATCGACGCCAGTTCCTCCGTGCCCGCCTGGTTGACGTGGAGGCCCGGTTGGAGGGCACCACCGAGGCCCGGCGCGAGGCCGAGGTCCGCCGCGTCGAACTTGATGTGAAGCAGACGGCGGTCGAACGTCTGGGGGCGCTGGTGCCCGAGCGCCTCGGCACGATCGAAGCCACCCTGGGAGATCTGCGGGAGCGGCGGCGTCGGCAGAGCGAGGCCCAGCGGGTTGCCTCGGGGCGGCTCGATGAACTTCGCCACCAGCGTTCCGACGCCGAACGGCGCCTCGATCAGACCCGGGAGCGGTCCCGCCGAGCCGAACTCGACGAAGCCGAAGTGAAGTTGCGTCTCGAAACCGCGGTAGACACCCTGCGCCGCGATCTCGAGGTGGAGCCGGCGGTGGCCATGGCCAGTGAGGCGCCTGAAGGTCCCGATGGGTCTACCCCCACGGCCCGGGCCCGGGCCCTCGAGCGCGAGTTGCGGCTGATGGGCCCGATCAATCCCTTGGCGCTCGAGGAGTACGACGCCTTGCAGGCGCGCCACACGTTCTTGCACGAGCAACTCGAAGATGTGAAGGCATCCCGCCGGGATCTCGGCAGGGTAATCCGGGCCATCGATGCCGAGATCGTCGAGGTGTTTGCGGGGGCCTACGCCGACGTGTCGCAGAACTTCGAGCAGTTGTTCCAGACACTGTTTCCCGGCGGGGCCGGGTCGCTGCGGCTCACCGCCCCCGACGACCTGCTGGAAACGGGCATCGAGGTGGAGGCGAAGCCGTCGGGCAAGAACGTACGCAAGCTTTCACTGCTCTCGGGAGGCGAGCGCTCTCTCACGGCGCTGGCCTTCTTGTTTGCCGTGTTCCGGAGCCGCCCGTCACCGTTCTACGTGATGGACGAAGTGGAGGCCGCCCTCGACGATGTGAACCTTCATCGCTTTCTCGACCTGGTGCGGGAGTTCCGGCAGGAGGCGCAGTTGCTGATCGTGAGCCACCAGAAGCGCACGATGGAGGCGGCCGACGTCCTCTACGGCGTGACCATGGAACCGGGTGGGAGCAGCAAGGTCGTGAGCGAACGGGTGTCTACCGTCGCCTAGGCGACGCACCCACGGTCCCGGCGGCGGGTTCAACGCCGCGCGGGCTCTACGCTGCAAAGCCTCATGGAATCTCTACTGCTCGTCCTGATCATCATTGCCATCGTCTTGTCGGTGGGGGGCGTGGCCTTGGTGGTGCATCGCCGGGCCGACCGCGCCACCCTTGAGCCGCCCCCCGCCCCCTCGGCTCCCGCGCCTTCGGTTCCCGCTCCCTCGCCCGCCGCCCCTTCGGTTTCCGCCCCACCGGCGGCCTCGTTGCGCGATCGCTTAGGAAAGGCCCGCGGCACTCTGTCGGGGTTCTTGGGCTCGGTCATGGCCCGTGAAGCGCTGGACCAGGAAACCTGGGACGAACTCGAAGAGGCCCTCATCCGGGCGGATGTGGGCATTGGCGCCACCACCGCCATCCTCGATCGTTTGCGCCAGAGCGTGGTCTCGGAGGGCATCACGGCATCGTCGGAGTTGCTCGAGGTGCTCAAGGCCCAGCTCAAGGCCGATCTCGCCGTGGGGGACCGAGACCTACACCACCAGCCCGGTGGCCCGAACGTGTGGCTCTTCGTGGGAGTGAACGGTGTGGGCAAGACCACCACGATTGGCAAGGTGGGCAAGCAGCAGGCCGATCTCGGTCACCGGATCGTCATGGCGGCGGGGGATACCTTCCGTGCCGCGGCGGCCGAACAGCTGGAGGCCTGGGCTGAGCGTTCGGGCGCCGACCTCGTTCGGGGCGCCGAAGGGGGCGATCCCAGCTCGATCATCTTCGATGCCGTGCAACGGGCTGCCGCTCGGGGGAGCGACCTCGTGTTGGCGGATACTGCGGGCCGTCTCCACACCAAGGTGAACCTGATGGAGGAACTTCGCAAGGTACGCCGCGTGGCCGACCGCGATCCGGGCCAGGTCAGCGAGGTGTTGCTCGTCCTGGATGCCACCACGGGACAAAACGGATTGGTGCAGGCCCAGCAGTTCACCGAGGCGGTGGAACTCACGGGCGTGGTGTTGACCAAACTGGACGGCTCGGCCAAGGGCGGCATCGCGCTGGCGATCCAGTCCACCCTCGGTATTCCCATCAAACTGGTGGGTCTCGGCGAGACCGTGGACGACCTGGTGGCCTTCGATCCCGACGAGTTTATCGACGCCCTCTTCGCCGCCGACTGAGCCGGGGTTGTGGGTCTACGCTGCGAAGATGTTCACCCTTGTGCGTCTCCTGTTTCTGCCCGTCAAGGTGGGCGTCGGCGTCTCGCGCGTTGGTGCGAAGGCGGGCTACCGCACCGGGCGGCTGTTGGGATACCGGCGGGTGGCCGTGTTCGCCGCCGGGGTGGGCCTGGGTCTGATGATCGCCCCGATGGCGGGCCGGGAGACGCGCGGTCGGATCCAGGACCGCTGGATCAACCGAAACAACGGTGGCGCCGATCTCGCCGAGCGGGTGCGAGAGGAACTAGCACGAGCACCAAGGACCTGGCACCTGCCCCAGCCGGAGGTCGAGGCCGTCGGCGCCTGTGCCATCCTGCGCGGCGAGGTTCCCCACCAGAGCGCCCGTGCGGACATGGAACGGGCCGCCGCCGCGGTAGCGGGTGTGGCCAGTGTGGAGAACCACCTCACGGTGGGGAGGGTCTCGGGAACCAATGGCCTCGGTTGACTCGTCTCACCTCTGACCACCGAGACCGGGAGGCAGTCCATGAGGGACCAGCACGAAGTGCCCGAGTCGGTTTCTGCGTCCGGGCCCAATCCTGGTGCATCTCGACGGATCGGCAAGCGGTGGTGGTCTGCGGCGGCGGTCGGGGTGTTGGTCGCCGGTGTGCTGGCGTTCGTGCTCGTTGACCACGACTCAGAGCCACCGCGGCTGCCGATCGCCTTCGGCGTTGGCGGCACCCCGCTGTCGGTATCGCTCGCTCCGCAGGGTGAGATGGCCCACTTGGGCACGTACGTGGCCGGTCCGGACCTGCCCCGCATGGGGGGTGAAGCCCCCGCCTACCGGGTGAGGACCGCGGCGGTCGACCAGGCCCAGGTGCGTGCGGTGGCCGCCGCTCTCGGCCTATCGGGCGAGCCGGTCGAGCAGGGCGATCGCTCGACCGTGACCGGCGAGCAAGGGGTTCTGTCGGTATTCACCTTGGGCCACTGGAGTTTCAGCGCCGCCGGGTCGGTTCCCGGAACGATGACCGTTGACAGCCCTTCGCCCCAATCCTTGGGCGGGGAGGTGCTGGAGGGCATGGCGGTGTACGAGCCGGTGCCGATGCCCGCCGAGGTCTGCCGGCCCGATGCCACCTGCGATGGGGGTGCAACGGTGAGCATCACGCCGTCGGCTACGCCGGTTGATCTTCCCTCAACCGCGCAGGCTCGATCGATCGCCCTCGAGGTTCTCGCCAGCGCGGGCATGGAGACGACCGACGCGATCGTGTCGGTCGGTAGCGATGGGGGCCCAGACCGGAATGTGACCGTCGAGTCGCTTCTGAACGGTGTGCCCTCGGGCCTGATGGCGAGCGTGTCGGTGGGATCGGGAGGGACGATCGTCGCCGCCTTCGGATGGTTTGGGGCGGTGGAGGTTCTCGGCAAGTATCCGACCATCAGTACCGGGGCGGCCATCGACCGTCTCAACGAGTCAGGTGACGGTGCGATCGGTCGGCTCGATGGCCTCGCCGAGACCGGTGTCGTGACCCCCGAGACGGCCATCGACCCCGGCGAGGCCGGTGGCGACCCAACCTTCCCGCAGGACAAGTGTGTCATCGAACCGGATGGTTCCGGAGTCTGCGCGAGTCCTGCGCAGGGGGTTCCGTGTGCGCCGGAGGGCGCCAATCTCTGCCCCTCCACCGAGACACCGCCTGAGGTTCTGCCGCCGCTGGAGATCGTGCTCACCGGTGCCACCGAACAAATGATCGTCCTGCCGGCCAACGATGGGAGCCGCGATAGCTACCTGGTACCGGGCTATCGCCTCACCGGCGAGGCCGGGGTGCAGATCGACGTACCCGCCATCGCCGAGGGGGCTTTGGCGATCGCTACCCGTCCGTCGCAGATTCCCATGTCATCCCCCGTGCCGGTTGATCCCCCGGTGACCATTGGGTGCGTTTCGCCGGTGGCCCCCCCGGACAATTCCCCCGACTCCGATCTACCCGTCGGGTCGTGCGTTGCGATCGTCCCCGGCGCCGTCGGAGGGGGAGATAACTCCGATCCTGCTGGCACCACGGGGGCGGTTCGGGACCAGTAGCCACCGCCGGATAAGGTCCGCCCAGCATGTTCGACGCACTCTCAGACCGGTTCGAAGGGATCTTCAAGCGCCTGCGGGGCCAGGGACGCTTGCGCGAGCAAGATGTGGAGGAGGTGCTGCGGGAGATACGCGTGGCGCTCCTCGAAGCCGACGTCAATTTCAAGGTCGTGCGCGGGATGCTCGAGCGCATCCGGGCCAAGACCGTCGGGATTGAGGTGACTGAGGCGCTCAACCCGGCGCAGCAGATCATCAAGATCGTCCACGAGGAACTCATCAGCGCTCTAGGCGGCGAGGTCATTCGGATCTCCTACGCCAGCAAACCCCCCACCGTGGTGCTGCTAGCCGGTCTCCAGGGGGCCGGGAAGACCACCAACGCCGCGAAACTCGCCCGCTGGTTCAAGCAGCAGGGCCGCAACCCGATCCTGGTGGGCGCCGACCTCCAGCGGCCCGCTGCTGTGGAGCAGTTGCGCACGCTGGGCCGCCAGATTGACGTACCGGTATTCTCCCGCCCCGGCGACCCGGTGGAAACGGCGGCCGCCGGATTGGCGGAGGCGAAGCGACTGGGCCGTGACGTGCTCATCGTGGATACCGCCGGCCGCCTGGCGATCGATGCTGCGCTCATGGACGAGGTACGACGGATCTCCGACGTGACGAGCCCGGACTACACGTTCCTGGTGATTGACGCCATGACGGGTCAAGACGCCGTGACGGTGGCCGAGAGCTTCAACGACACGCTGGCCCTCGACGGCGTGATCCTCACCAAACTCGACGGCGACGCACGCGGTGGGGCGGCCCTGAGCGTGAAGGAGGTGGTGGGCAAGCCCATCGCCTTCGCCTCCACCGGCGAGAAGTTGGCCGACTTCGAACTCTTCCACCCGGATCGGCTGGCGGGCCGAATCCTGGGCATGGGCGACATGCTCACCCTGATCGAGAAGGCCGAGGAGGTCTACGAGAAGCAGGGGGCCGAGGAGGCCGCCCAGCGGCTCATGGACGGCAGCTTCACGCTGGACGATTTTCTCGACCAGATGCAACAGATCAAGAAGATGGGCCCCCTCTCGGGTGTCGTGGGGATGATCCCCGGGATGCCTAAGGAACTGAAAAACGCCAAGATCGAAGATGGGCAACTGGACCACCTGGAGGCGATGATCCGATCGATGACGGTGGCGGAACGAGCCAACGTCGACTTGATCGACGGCTCGCGCCGGGCTCGCATCGCGCGGGGGTCGGGATCGGATCCCGGCGAGGTGGCGGTGTTGGTGAAACAGTTCAAGGAGATGCAGAAGATGATGAAGCGCATCCCGGGCCTTTCTGGCACCAAGAAGGGGCGTAGCGCGAAGAAAAAAGGGAAGAGCCGGGGGCGAACAACCACGGCGCTCAGCGACCCCCCGGCCCTGCTAAAGCCGCCCTTCAGCCTGCCGGGTTTGAACTGAGCCCCCTCTAGCGACCACGATGGAACCCCGCCCCCGGGCGAGTGACCGATCGAGACAAGGACGAACCCCAGTGGCCGTGAAGCTCCGCCTGATGCGTATGGGCAAGAAAAAGCAGCCCACTTACCGCGTAGTGGCGGCCGATTCGCGTTCGCCCCGCAACGGCCGGTTCATAGAGATCCTGGGTACCTATGATCCGCGCCACGAGCCGTCGGTCGTAAAGATCGACACGGCGAAAGCTCACGATTGGATCAGTAAGGGTGCCCAGCCCACGGAGACCGTGGCCCGCCTGTTGAAGGTGGCCGAGGCACAGGCCGCCGAGGTCGCGGAGACACCGGAAGCCGCCGACGCATGAGCGAACTCGACCAGGACCTGACCGAAGACGATGTAAACCGCGTACCCACCGCGGCCGCCGCCCCGAGCCACGACGAAGCCTACGATCCGGCACCCACCGCCACCTCGGTGCTCGATATCCTCGTCACCTCGCTGGTAGATGATCCCGATGCGGTGCGCATTGACCCCATTGAGCAGCGCGGCAGGGTGCGCCTTGAGGTGCGGGTGGGTCCTGAGGACATGGGTCGTGTGATTGGTAAGCGCGGTCGAGTGGCCAACGCCATCCGAACGGTGGTGCGGGCCGCCGCGGTGCGCGATGAGGTCGAAGTCGACATCGAGTTCGAGGACTGAGTCTTCATCCCGACGCAACGGTGTCGGGTGGGGGTGGTGTGCTGGATTGGCGGTGAGCGGCGCCATGACGGCTGGCGAAACAACCCGCCGTCGCCGTTGTGGCTCCTCGGAGGTACTGGTGTTACTTGAGGTCGGGCGTATCACCAAGGCGTTTGGCGTGCGCGGCGAAGTCCTGGTGGCGCTGTCCTCGGATCGCCTCGAACGCCTCGACCCCGGGGCGGTGCTGCAGACCGATCGCGGGCCGCTCACCGTGGTCTCCTCGGCCCGGCACCAAGACCGCTGGATCGTGCAGTTCGACGGGTTTCACGACCGCGACGGGGCTGAGGCCTGGCGGGGCCTGCTGCTGCGGGCCGAACCGGTGGAGGGCGACGACGATGGCGTGCTGTGGGTGCACGAACTCATCGGCCGCCTCGTCGTGCTGGCCGACGGTTCGCCGGTGGGCACCGTCACCGAGGTGCACGGCAACCCGGCATCGGATCTCCTCGTACTCGATAGCGGGGCGCTGGTGCCGGTTGTGTTCATCACCGAGCAGGAGGCCGGGCGCATCGTGATCGATCCACCCGAGGGCCTCTTCGACCTGTAGGTCCCGCCGTGCGGATCGACGTATTCACGATCTTCCCCGGACTGGTGGATGGCTATGCCTCCGAGAGCCTGCTCGGGCGGGCTCGCCAGCAGGGAATGCTCGATATTCGGGTGCACGATGTGCGACAGGAGACCACCGACGTGCACCACCGCGTCGACGACAGTCCCTTCGGCGGGGGAGCGGGCATGGTGATGATCCCCGAGCCCATTTTTGCCGCGGTGGAGCGAGTGGACCCGCCCCGTCCTTTGTTGTACCTGAGTCCGGCGGGCCGTCGGCTCGATCAGGCCTACGCCCACCAGTTGGCCGCCCTTGATGGCTTCAGCCTTTTGTGTGGCCGCTACGAAGGCGTTGATGAGCGCGTGCGAGAGCACCTGGTGGATGCCGAAGTGTCCATCGGCGACTACGTCGTGAGTGGGGGTGAGGTAGCGGCCATGGTGGTGCTCGAAGCGGTGGGCCGCCTGGTGCCGGGCGTGATGGGCAACGACACCTCAGCCGACGACGAGAGCTTCAGCGATGGTCTGCTCGAGTACCCGCAGTACACCCGACCGGCTGATTTCCGCGGCTGGTCGGTGCCGGAGGTACTGCGCTCGGGCGACCACGCCAAGGTGGAGCGGTGGCGGCGGGTGCAGGCCCTGCGCCGCACCCTGGCGGAGCGCCCCGATCTCATCGAAGCGCGTGGCGGGATCACGGCTCGGGAGCAGGAGATGCTCGCCGAGTTCGACCGCTGAGCAACCCGCCGCCTATTCTCAGCATTCCCACCGAACCGCCGCTGCGACCAGCGCCTACGGAGCGATCTGCCATGCAACCCACCGATTTCGTTGACCACTCCAGCCTCCGGACGGACCTCCCCGACTTCGCCCCCGGCGACACCTTGAAGGTGCACGTTCGGGTGGTGGAGGGCGCCAAGGAGCGCATCCAGGTATTCCAGGGGGCCGTCACCGGCCGCCAAGGAGATGGCGTGCGCGAGACCTTCACGGTGCGCAAGGTGTCCTACGGGGTTGGGGTGGAGCGCACCTTCCCTCTCCATGCCCCCACGGTGTCCAAGATCGAGGTGGTGAGCCGCGGTGACGTGCGCCGAGCCAAGCTCTACTACTTGCGCGATCGGGTCGGGAAGTCCGCCAAGATCAAGGAAAAGCGCGAGCGCTGAGCGCCGCGCTGGTCCCCCGAGCCTGTCTCACCGGCCCCGGTAGCCTGCGATCATGTCCACTGAAGACCTCGAGCGCTACGAAGCCGAGATCGAGTTGTTGCTCTACCGGGAGTACAAAGACATCGCGTCGATGTTCCGGTATGTGGTGGAGACCGAGCGGCGCTTCTACCTCGCCAATGAGGTGGAACGCATCGTGCGCAACGAGGACGGGCGCACCTACGTTGAACTGAAGATGCGAGATGCCTGGGTGTGGGACATGTACCGCACCACGCGTTTCGTGGCCTCGGTGTCGATCGTCACCTTCAAAGACGTCAACATCGAGGAACTCCCCAGTACGGACATCTGAAGTGACGGCACAGCGCCGGGCCTACGGGGCGGCGGGCGAGGCCCGGGCGGCGGCTTGGTACGTCGAGCGGGGCTACGAAGTGGTGGAGAGGAACTGGCGTTGCTCCGAGGGCGAGCTCGACCTCGTGGTGCGGCGGGGCGCCGATCTCGTGTTCGTGGAGGTGAAGGCTCGCCGCACGGATCGCTTCGGTACCCCCGCCGAGGCCGTGACCCCTGCCAAGCAGCGGCGGTTGCGGCGGCTCGCTAGTCGCTATCTCGAGATCACTGGAGTGCACCCGTCGTCGTTACGGTTCGATGTGGTGGCCATTCTGGGCGACGACCTGGAGGTCATCGAAGCGGCGCTCTAACCGAACAACGCCCAGAGCACGAGGGCCACACAGGCCGCCACGGCCCCTGCCATCATCACGTAGTCGGCGGGGGTTCGACGGAGTTTCCGATACGGGTTGAGGCCCATTGCCGTCAGTATGGTGCCCAGGATGGACACTGTGGGTATTGAGCGAGCCGATGGCATCGTGACGGTCACGTTTTGTCGTCCTCATAAGAAGAACGCCATCAACGGTGTGATGTGGGAGGAGTTGGCGGCGGCGGCGGCGTCGATCGTGGGCAATCCCGAGGACCGATGTGTGGTGCTCACGGGCGCCGACGGCGACTTCTGCTCCGGGGCGGATCTGTCCGACACGTCGGTGGTCGCCCCGCACCAGCTCGCCGCCATGCGCCGCATCAACGCCGTGGTGCAGGCCTTCCATGAGTTGCCGCAGCCCACCATTGCTCGGGTTGACGGCGTGGCGGCGGGGGTGGGGATGAACTTCGCCCTCGGGTGTGATTTGGTGCTGGCCAGCGACCGGTCGCGATTCTCGGAAATCTTTGCCCGCCGAGGCCTGTCCTTGGATGGTGGTGGTTCGTGGATCCTTCCTCGTCTCGTGGGCCTCCATAAGGCCAAGGAACTCGCCTTGTTCGGCGAGGTGATCCCGGCCGCTGAGGCCTTGCGGCTAGGGATCGTGAACCGGGTGGTGCCCGTGGAGGCATTGGACCCATTGGTGGCCGACTGGGCCGGGCGTCTCGCGGCGGGCCCGCCCATAGCTTTGGCCATGACCAAGCGGATGCTCAACCGTTCCTTCGAGCAGAGTTTCGAGCAGGCGCTCGACGACGAAGCCCGGAGCCAGACCATCAACTTCAGTACCCGAGACACCGCGGAAGCGATCGGGGCGTTCCTCACCAAGCGCGAACCAAGGTTCGAGGGACGATGACCTCCTCAATGAGACGCCTCGTCATGCTGGTGGCCCCGGTCGTCCTCCTCGCCGGTTGCGGCGCCGATCGCAACACGGCCGCTCCGGCCACCACCGCTTCGACCACCACGGTAGTGAAGGAGACCGGTTCGACCGAACTGGGCCCCCCGGCTCGCCCGGCGCAACTCGTGGCCCCTGACGAGGTGACCGCCCCGGCGCCCCTCGTCGTACTCCTGGCCGGGTACGGCGCCACCGGGGCGGGGGAAGATGCCTATCTTGGGGTCACCGAACAGGCAGCCTCACGGGGGATGTACGTGCTGGTGCCCGATGGCACCGTCGATGCCTCCGGCAAACGCTTCTGGGACGCCACCCAAGCGTGTTGCAACTTCACCGGACCGTCGGTGGATGACGTGGCCTATATCGGTGGGTTGATCGACGAGGCCATCGCGCAGCGTCCCATCGATCCCGACCGGGTCTACGTCTTTGGTCATTCCAACGGTGGTTTCATGGCGTATCGGCTCGCCTGTGAACGGTCCGACCAGGTGACGGCCATTGCCGTGTTGGCCGGGTCCGATGTGGCGGATCCGCGGGGTTGTGTCCCGACCCAGGGGGTATCGGTCCTGCATCTCCACGGCGATGCCGATTCGACGATCGCCTATGCGGGCGGATCAACAACCCGCCCGTACCCAGGTGCGGAGGAGGTGGTGGCCCGCTGGGCCAGCCGAGCTGGTTGCGACCCGGAACCGACGCGCGGTAGCCGGGTCGACCTCGAGGGGGGGATCGCCGGCGAGGAAACCGCCCTGAGCGTCTATGAAGGCTGCGACAAGGGCCTCGCCGTGCAACTCGACACCATCGAGGGCGGCAGCCACATTCCGTTTCTCGAGCGCAGGGCTCTCGGTACCAATGTGCTCGATTGGCTCCTCGATCGCAGTCGCTGACGGCCAGCGAGGGATGTCCGGCGGGGCCCCCGGAACATTCTGGATGGGGGTGGTGGGCCCTCTCCTGGGCATCGAACCGTCGCAGGGGCTGCGGGCCCGCCGCGTCCATCGCGGGCCCCTGGGCGCGGTGCCCGCGTCGGCACCCGGTGGGGCCGCCCGCAACCAGGGGTGTTGACCTCTACCGGAGCGTCACATCGGCGGCCTAGAGTTCGACGTGCGCCTTGAGGGCCGGCGCCCGCTCTCGGCCTCCTCTCCAGCCAGCACCCGGTCCTGGGTGCCACTACGAGGAGCAGTTCGTGCTCGGTCTTGTCCCTTCTGCAACCCTCCTCGGCGTTGATGGCCACGCGGTGACCGTGGAGGTACACATCAGCCGCGGTCTGCCCTCTTTCAGCGTGGTGGGGTCACCGGACGCGGCCTGCCGGGAGGCCAGTGGCCGGGTGCGGGCCGCCTTGCTGTCGAGCGGGGCCACCTGGCCGCCTCATCGCATCACGGTGAACCTCGCTCCACCCACGGTCCGCAAAGTGGGAGCGGGTCTCGATCTGGCCATCGCGGTGGCGATCCTGGTGGCCTCGGATCAGGTGCCACCCGAGGCGGTGGCGGGGCGGGCCTTCCTCGGTGAGCTCGGCCTGGATGGTTCGCTTCGGCCGGTGCCGGGCACCCTCTGCTTGATCGAGGCTCTGCGCGAGGGTGCCGTGGTTCTTCCGGCGATGAGCGCTACTGAAGCGGGGCTGGTGGCGGGCCGGGTGGTCCACGGGATCGACACCCTCGCTCGCCTTCTGGCCTGCCTGCGCAATGAGGAACCGTGGCCGGCGGCGCCGCCGAGCGAGCCGCCGCCCGCTCTGCCGGCGGGGGCCGACTTGGCCGATGTGCGCGGTCAGCCGGTGGGGCGTTACGCCCTCGAGGTGGCCGCCGCCGGCGCCCACCATCTGTTACTGCTCGGTCCACCCGGGGCCGGTAAGACCATGCTGGCGTCGCGGCTGCCTGGCCTGCTTCCCCCCCTGAGTGATCGGGCCGCGCTCGAGGCCACCCGAATCCACTCGGCGGCCGGGCTCGGGCTACCGCCGGGGGGGCTCATTCGCCATCCGCCCTTCCGGGCCCCCCATCACGGTGCCTCCGCCGTGGCACTGGTGGGCGGCGGCAGCACCACCATGCGCCCCGGCGAGATCAGCGCCGCCTGCCATGGCGTGCTGTTTCTGGATGAACTGGCCGAGTTTGCCGTACATGTGCTTGATGCCCTGCGGCAGCCCCTGGAGGAGGGGGTGGTGCGGGTGGCCCGGGCGGCGGCCACGGTGACCTTCCCGGCGCGGTTTTTACTGGTGGCGGCCATGAATCCCTGCCCCTGCGGCTACGGCGGTCGTCCCGGCGGGTGTCGGTGCAGCGAGGGGGCTCGCGCCCGCTATCAGCGGCGGTTGTCGGGGCCCCTACTGGACCGCTTCGATCTGCGAGTGGAGGTGTCGCGTCCGTCGGTGTCGGATCTCATGGGCCACGCCCTCGGCGAACCCAGCGCCGCGGTACGGGCGCGGGTGTTGGCGGCGCGTGACATGGCGCGCTCGCGCGGTGTGGAGACCAACGCCGCTATTCCCGTGGATCGTCTGGATGAGATTGCCCCGCTCGGGGAGGAAGCGGTCGAGGTGTTGGTTCAGGCGCTGCAGAGCGGCCGCCTGTCGGCCCGGGGCCTCCATCGGATCAGACGGGTGGCCCGCACCGTGGCCGACCTCCAGCAGCAGGAGGCCCCCATCACCGCCGCCCAGGCGGCGATCGCCTTGAGTCTCCGGGCGGATACCTCCCTCCCGTCGGTCCTGGCCTCGGTGTCGTCCCCATGACCACCGATCGCCACCTGGGTTTCGCCATTCTGCTGGCGAGCCAGCCCGGCATGGGCCCGCGGCGCCTGAGCGACCTGCTGGCCGGCCCCGGGCCGGAGCGGGGGTGGCGAGAGGTGGGCGGAGACCCGCACATTGATGCTGAGCAAGTAATGGCCGCCCATCGCGCCGCCGGGGTGCAAGTGATGTTGATCGACGATCCGGCCTACCCCGAGCGCCTGCGGGCCGACCTCGAACCGCCGGCGGTGTTGTTCGCCGTCGGCGACCTTGGAGCCATCAGGGCCCCCCTCGTGGCCATCGTGGGTACCCGCCGGGGCACCGGCAGTGGGGCAGGGGTGGCGCGTGAACTGGGTCGGGATCTCACCGAGGCCGGGGTGGGCATCGTTTCGGGTCTGGCGCTGGGCATTGATGGCGCCGCTCATCGGGGGGTACTCGACGCCCGAGGAGCCCCGGTGGGGGTGGTGGGGAGTGGGCTGGATGTGGTCTACCCCGCCCGCCATCGCGACCTGTGGGCCCAGGTGGGGGCGCAGGGCGTGCTGCTAGGAGAGACGGGCCTCGGTGTGCGCCCGGCACCGTGGCGTTTTCCGGCCCGCAACCGGATCATCGCCGGCTTGGCCGATGTTCTGGTGGTGGTCGAGTCGCATGCCGCCGGTGGGTCGATGCACACGGTGCACGAGGCCATCGAGCGCGATCGTCTCGTGATGGCGGTGCCCGGCTCCGTGCGGAACTCCTCCTCGGCGGGTACCAATCAGTTGATCGCCGAGGGCTGTCCGCCGGTGCGCGACGCTACCGACGTACTGGTGGCGCTGGGCCTCAGTGCGGCCGAGCGGGCGGGTACCGCGGATCCTCGCCCGGTGCCCACCCCCATCGCACGGGCAGTGCTGGCGGGCTTCGATGGTGAGCCGTCCACCCTCGAGCATCTTTCGGTGCGCACCGGCGTTCCCTTGCCCGATCTCGCGCTGGCGTTGGAGGCTCTCCTGGCCACCGGATGGGTTGAGCGCACCGGTGGTTGGTACGAAATGGTGGCGAGATGACCACCGGTTCCGTGCTCCTGGATCGAGGCGACAGTACGGTAACCAAATGGCATGGCATGAGCAGGAGTTCCTCGCCTCGCTTACCTCAGTCGCACCGCGCACGCGGGATGCCTACCGCAGCGATCTTGCTGGCTTCATCACCTGGGCCGAGCGCGGCGATCTCCACGAGCCCGGCGGCGTGGACCGCGTCCTGCTGCGTCGATACGTGGCGCATCTGTCGGCCCGTCGCTATGCCAAACGTTCCATCGCCCGCAAGGTGGCCGCGCTGCGCCGTTACTTCCGCTGGGCGGCCCGCACCGGGCGCATCCCCACCGACCCGAGCATCAATCTCTTGGCCCCGCGAGGCGAGGGGCGCCTCCCGCGGGTGCTGCGCCAAGACGAACTCAGCGTGCTCCTCGATGCCCCCCGCCCGGCCGCCCTTAGCGGTGATCCGGTGGTCCGGGTGCGAGACGACGCGGTGTTGGAGCTGCTCTACGGGAGCGGGTTACGGGTGGGCGAACTTTGTTCCCTCGACCCCACCGACCTCGACTTGGAACGCGCTCGCGCCACCGTGTGGGGCAAGGGTGGCAAGCAGCGCGTGTTGCCCCTCAGCGAACCGTCGGTGGCAGCACTGCGGGCCTGGCTGGTCCACCGCCCGGACCAGGCGGCGTTGTTCGTCAACCGCCGTGGTCATCGCCTTACCCCTCGGGATGTCCGCCGCCTGCTCGACCGGCGGGCCGTTTCGCCGACCCATCCCCATGCCCTTCGTCACACTTTCGCCACCCACCTGCTCGATGGTGGGGCTGACCTGCGGGTGGTGCAGGAACTCCTGGGTCACGCCGACCTCTCCACCACACAGAGGTACACTCATGTCAGTAGAGAGCGTCTCCGTGTTGTGTACGAGGCCACCCACCCCCGGGCGTAGGGCTGAATGGTGCAGAAATGATGATCCGATGAGCAATATTGATCCCGATCTTGAGCGGCTGTGGGCCGAATACAAAGCCGATGACACGCGGGAGTTGCGCGATCAGTTGATCGTGCATTACTCGCCGCTGGTCAAGTACGTGGCGGGGCGGGTAGCGAGCGGTCTGCCCCAGAACGTGGATCAGGCCGATCTCGTCTCCTACGGCATCTTTGGCCTCATCGATGCCATTGAGAAGTTCAGCCTTGATCGGGGCTTCAAGTTCGAGACCTACGCGATCTCCCGCATCAAGGGCAGCATTCTCGACGAACTTCGCTCGATCGACTGGGTGCCCCGGTCGGTGCGGGCCAAGGCCCGGGCGATGGAAAACGCCTATTCCAAGCTCCAGGGCGAACTCCACCGCACGCCCTCGGATTCTGAACTCGCCGAGGAACTCGATCTCACCGACGATCAACTCCAAGCCACGCTCGGACAGATCTCCTTCACCGGTCTCGTGGCGCTGGACGAGATGCTCGCCGGCAGCGACCGAGGCGATTCCATGACCATGGGCGACACGCTGGCCGACGACGGGCTCGGCCCGGTGGCGGCCTACGAGGTGGAGGAGATGCGCCACATTCTCGCCAGTGCCATCGCCCGGCTGCCGGAGCGGGAAAAAACAGTGCTCACCCTCTACTACTACGAGGGTCTGACCCTCGCAGAGATCGGTTCGATCCTCGGTGTCACCGAGAGTCGGGTATGTCAGATCCATACCAAAGCCGTCATCCAGCTCCGATCCCGCATGGCGGCATCCGAGCGCGAACCCGCCTGACGCCCTCGTCCTAGCGCCTTCGGGCGCCGCGTTGCTTCCCCCTCCCGTGTTCCTGCGCGCCCACTCCGGGAGGCCCGATGCCCCGCATCGCGTCCGTGTTCGGTGGCGCTGTGCTGGTGGTGGGCCTGCTGGCCGTACCCGCACAGGCCGCCCCTGTCCTTTCCGTCTATGTCCCGCCTGTCGATGCCGCAGTAGCGGACCCGTTTCGTCCGCCGACCACGCCCTACGGCGCCGGCAATCGCGGTCTCGAGTACGCGACGGCCCCGGGGGCGGTGGTGACGGCGGCGGCCGATGGGGTGGTGACCTTTGCCGGGTCGGTGGCCGGTGGATTGCATGTGACGCTCCGGCACCCCGACGGGGTGCGCACCACCTATTCGTTCCTGGCCCGGATCGATGTGGTGGTGGGGCAGCGGGTGCGGCAGGGCGGCCGGGTAGGACTTACGCGGGATCACCTTCATTTCGGGGCCCGGCGGGGCGATGCCTACTTCGACCCGGCGTCACTGTTTGGACCCAGCCTGCCGGAGGTGCGATTGGTGCCCTTCGACGAGCCCCCCGGGGAGGGCCCGGCGGGGGAGCGGCGCTCCATCGAGCAACTGGTGGGGGGCGCCGTGGGCCTGGCGGGGCGCGGGGTGCACTGGTTGCGGTCGGGGAGTCAGTCGCTCGCCACGTTGGGGCACTACGCCGGTCGGTTGGGGTTGCCCGAGGGCATCGTGATCGGCGCGCGGGTGCTGTTGGCGGTCTGGGGGCAGGCCCGGGCGCAGGCCGAGCGGCCCTGTTCGGCCCCCGCAGTGGAGGCACCCCCGCCGGTGGAGCGACGATTGGCCCTGCTGGTAGCCGGTCTCGGCTCGAACAGCCAGCACGCCGCCGTGACCCACATCAACACCGCCGGCCTCGGCTACGGCGCATCTGATGTGCTGCGCTTCAGCTATGCCGGGGGCCGCACTCCTGATCCCAGCGACGGGCTAGCTGCGATCCCCGCTAGTGCGTACGGCCCCGCCGACACCCAGATCAACCTGCGGACCAGTGGTGCCCGCCTGGCCGATCTCATTGAGGCGATGGCGACAGAACAACCAGGGGTGCTGATCGATCTCTACGCCCATTCACAGGGCGGCGTGGTGGTGCGGCTGGCCCTCATCGAGCTCGAAACCCGCCACGGGGTGGAATGGCTGGCGCACCTCGGTCTGGTGACCACTCTGGGATCGCCTCACGGGGGCGCCAATCTGGCCACCGCCATGGTGGCGGTTGGCTCCACCCGACTGGGGGGGATGATCCTCGACGGGTACGCCGTGGCCACCGACGCCACCTTGGATCGGAGCGCACTATCCGCCGCCCAACTCAGTGAGGTATCCGAGGTGGTGCGGGAACTGCAGGGCCACCCGATTCCCCCCACTGTCCGGGCGGTATCCTTGGCGGCTCGCGGCGACCTGATCGTGCCGGTGCCCTCCACCCGGGCACCGGGGGCTGCGCAGATCGTGGTTCCGATCGTCGGCCCGGGAGCCCACACCCGCCTACCGGGCAGTGCCGAGGCCCATCGCGAGCTCGGCCTGGCCCTGGCCGGCCTCCCGCCAGGATGCCGATCCTTCGCCGATACCCTTGGCGACCAAATGATGGGGGAGGCCCTTCGCTACGGCGAGGATGTCGCGGGTGCGTTGGCCTGGGCTGCTGCTGCCGCCTTGAGCTCCAGGGGGTAGGAGCCGCGCCCGTCCACTGGCCGCAGAGCGCCCTCCGCCACTAGGGTTCCTCTTCGGCCCGGGGACCTCCCGTGTCGAGAACCACTCACATCAAGCACCCGGGCCATCCCGCGGTCGTCCCTCGTTGTTTCACTACGGAGGGCGCCAGGTCCGGCGTCGGCCTTCCGCCGACACAGCCAACCACGGGAAGGGAGCCCAGCGTGGCCGTCGTCACCATGAAGCAGTTGCTCGAGGCCGGAGTTCACTTCGGACACCAGACCCGTCGGTGGAACCCGAAGATGAAGCGCTTTATCTTCGGTGAGCGCGGCGGTATCTACATCATTGATCTGCAGCAGACCTTGGGTCGGATCGAGACCGCCTACAGCTTTGTTCGCGATCTTGTTGCCGATGGGGGAACCGTGTTGTTCATCGGTACCAAGAAGCAGGCGCAGGACCCGATCCAGAGTTACGCCGAGAAGGTCGGTATGCCGTATATCAACCAGCGCTGGCTCGGCGGCATGCTCACCAACTTCTCCACCATCGGCAAGCGCGTGGCCAAGATGCAGGAGTACCGCCGTATGCGGGCCTCCGGTGAGTTCGACGCCATGCCCAAGAAGGAGGCGCTCCTGCTCAGCCGTGAGCTCGAGAAACTGGAACGCAACCTCGGGGGTATCGCCCAGATGGAGCGCATCCCCGACGCCGTGTTCATTCTGGACACGAAGAAGGAATACATCGGCGTCACCGAGGCCAACAAACTCGGTATTCCGATCATCGCGGTGGTGGACACCAACTGTGATCCCGACATTGTTCAATTCGTGATTCCGGGCAACGACGATGCCATCCGATCGGGCAGCCTGATGTGCCGGATCATCGCCGATGCCGTGGAAGAGGGGCGCTACATCGCCGCTCGCCGGAGCGAAGCCTCCGCTGCCGCTAGTGCCGCTCTCGCCGCCAGTGTGGTCACCGCAGTGGGCGCCGAAGATGAGGAGGCGCGTGTCGCTACCGAGCAGGCCGAGGCGCGTCGCCTGGCCCTGCTGGCCCAACAGGCGCGTGAGGCTCGCATCGCGTCGGGTCAGGGGCCCGCCATCCCGCCCCCGCCCGCCCTCGTTACCGAGGCCCCTGTTACCGAGGCCCCTGTTACCGAGGCCCCTGTTACCGAGGCCCTCGTTACCGAGGCCCTCGTTACCGAGGCCCCTGTTACCGAGGCCCCTGTTACCGAGGCCCCTGTTACCGAGGCCCCTGTTACCGAGGCCCCTGTTACCGAGGCCCCTGTTACCGAGGCCCCCCCGGTCCAGGGCTAACGCCGCCGCATCCCGCCAATCAGGAGTAACCCCACATGTCGTTTACCGCCAAGGACGTCCAGGCTCTTCGCCAGGCCACCGGCGCCGGGATGATGGATTCCAAGCGCGCCCTCACCGAGACCGGCGGCGACTTCGATGCCGCCGCCAAGTCGCTGCGGGAAAAGGGCCTCGCCAAGTCCGTCGACCGCTCGGACCGCGAGAACACGCAGGGGGCCGTGGCGGTTGGGTCGATGTCCGGCGCCGCCGCCATCGTGGAACTCAAGTGCGAAACCGATTTCGTGGCTAAATCCGAGCAGTTCCTGGAGGTGCTCGACGTCTTGCTGGCCGCCGTGCTGGCGGAGGGCGAGTCCGGCGTGGATACGCAAAAGGAGCGAGTCGACGACCTCAAGGTGACCCTCAAGGAGAACATCGATGTGGGTCGGGTTCGATGGCTTCCGGTGGCCGAGGACCAGGTGATTGATACCTACTTGCACAGGCAAGAGGGTCGAGGCGTGAACGCGGTGGTGGTCGTGTTGAACAACGGCGACGCCGCGCTGGCCCATGAGGTTGCGGTGTCGGCGGCTTTTAGCAAGCCCCGATTCCTCACCCGAGACGAGGTGCCTCAAGCCGAGGCGGACGACGAGCGCCTCACCCTGGAAGGCATCACCAGGGCTGAGGGCAAGCCCGAGCAGGCCATGGAAAAGATCGTGAGCGGGCGCTTGAACGCCTGGTACAAGGATCAGGTCCTCCTGGAACAGCCCTACGCCAAGGACGACAAAATGTCGATCACCGAACTGCTCGGCGCCGCCACCATCGCCGGCTTCGCTCAGGTGTACATCGGCTCTTGAGTTCGTCGCCCCAATACTCCCGGGTCATGCTCAAGCTCTCTGGTGAGGCATTTGCCGGGCAGGAGGGGAATCCGATCGATGGCAAGGTGGCCGAGTTCGTGGCCAATGAGATCGTGGCGGCGCGTCAGCTAGGGGTGGAGATCGCGGTCGTGGTGGGCGGCGGCAACATCTGGCGTGGGCTCACCGGGGCCGGCGCGGGGATGGATCGGGCCCAGGCGGACTACATGGGGATGCTCGCCACGGTGATGAATGCCCTGGCCCTGCAGGACACGCTTGAGCGCCTCGGCCAACCCACCCGTGTGCAGAGCGCCATCCACATGTCGCAGGTGGCCGAGCCCTACATTCGCCGCCGGGCCACTCGGCACCTCGAAAAAGGCCGGGTCGTTATCTTCGCCGGGGGTACCGGCAACCCCTTCTTCACCACCGACACCGCGGCAGCGTTGCGGGCGGTTGAGATCGAGGCCGACGTGATGCTGCGGGGCACCCATTCCGGCGTCGAGGGCCTCTACACCGATGATCCTCGCAAGAACCCCGAGGCCACCCTCATCCGTGAGGTCACCTATCTAGACGTGCTGAACCGCGGCCTGAAAGCGATGGATTCCACCGCCATTACCCTCTGCATGGACAACGCCCTACCGATCGTGATGTTCGACCTGCTGCGTCAGGGCAACGTCCGGTCCATCCTCGAGGGAAATCCAATCGGTACTGTGGTGCGATGACCAGCGAGTTGATTGCCCTCGTGCTGGATGACGCCGGCGAGAAGATGCATCGGGCGGTCGACCATGCCCGTAAGGAGTTCTCCGGTATTCGCACCGGCCGTGCCGCCCCCGCCCTGGTGGAAAAGATCATGGTGGAGTACTACGGCAGTCAGGTTCCGCTCCAACAGATTGCCGGATTTCAGGTACCGGAGGCCCGCACGCTGGTGATCAGCCCCTACGACAAAACCTCTCTTGCGGCTATCGAGAAAGCCATTCAGCAGTCCGACTTGGGTCTCAACCCGAGCAACGACGGACAGAACATCCGGCTCACGTTCCCGCAACTCACCGCTGATCGGCGCAAGGAGTTGGTGCGAGTGGTGAAAGCAATGGCGGAGGATGGTCGGGTGGCCATTCGCAATCTTCGTCGAGCGGCTCGCCATGATCTGGAGAAGGCCGACGACATCCCCGAAGACGACCTCTCGCGAGCTGAGAAGGAGTTGGATAAAATAACCCATGCCCATGAGGCGGAGATCGATACGGCGCTCGAGCATAAAGAACAGGAGTTGCTCGAGGTTTGACCCTGAGGGTTCGGCATCCGCCGGGCTGGACGGGTGGGCGCCCAGAGGACTGATGGAGGTCCGATGACCGAGAAACGTGAAGAACGAAGCGACGGGCCCATGACCCCCCCAAACGAGGGGGTGCGCATTATTGGTGCCGATGAGGCCGCCGAGGCGATGGACCGCGATGATGTGGCCCAGCGACGCGGCGGCACTCAGCCGCGCTACGGCGACCGTCCTGCCATCCACGAGCGGGATGGCTCGCGTCCGGTGTTGAGATTCCCCCTGGGTTCGTCGTCGGACCCGCGCGACATCGCGCGTTCGGCGGTAGCCCCCACCGACCCGCCATCGGGTCCGGTGTCGCTGCCCCACTGGACTGAGCCCCCCACCGGGCAGGTCCCCCAGATCCTTCCCGACCAGCCCGGTGAGTCCGCCGGCGACGATGAGGACTGGACCAGTTTTGCCACCGCTAGTCCGCGTTGGCGGGATGACAGTCGGTCCTTCGACGGGGCGGAGGGCTTCGAGGATATTGCCGCCTGGGCGGAGGCTGACGAGGTTGCGCTGGGGGCCCTCGACGACCGTGAGCGTCCCACCCACGACGACTACTTCACCTTCGCCGACCTTGCCGACGACGACCCCGAGGGTGGTTCCCGTTCGGTGTTCGCTGAGGATGGGGGTTTATCCGACAACTGGGCCGACAGCGCCGACGACGCCACCGCTCAGAGCGAGCAGCAGGCGCCGCGGCGCCGGCGTCGAGCCAGCGCGCCCGTAGCGGCGGCTTCTGGCGATGACGATGGCAGCGGCTACCGGCCCCGGCGAGCCGTCCGTTCCGCCGGCGGGGGCGGCGACCGAGATATGGGCCAAGCGGCCATCGTGGGCGTGGTACTCCTCGGCCTCGCTCTCGTGCTCTTCAAAATCGGACCCAGCGCCGCCATGGTGTTGGTGGCCGCCGTGGTGGGTCTCGCCGCCATGGAGTTCTTGGTGGTACTGCGCCAAGCGGGGTACACGCCCCTGCCCATCGTGGGCATCGTGGCCTCGGTGGGCTTGGTGATCGGCGCCTACAACAACGGCGTAGCGGTTCTGCCCGGCATTCTCTTTCTCACCCTGGCGGTCTGCCTCCTGCACTATTTGGTGGGCGCCGCCGCTGAAGCCCCCGTGATGAACATTGGGGTCACGTTGTTGGCCGTGTTGTGGGTTGGGCTCTCCGGGTCGTTCGCCGGCCTCATGCTCGGGATCGGCCAGCCGGGCATCGGGATACTCCTGGCGGCGATCATCGGTACGGTCGGTTACGACCTGGGAGGCCTGGTCATTGGCCGCAACGCCGGGTCTAAGCCGCTTTCGAACGCCAGTCCCAACAAGACGGTGGAGGGCCTGGTGGGGGGCATGGTGGTGGCCGTGGTGGTCGTCACCGCGGGTGCCTTGGTGGTTGGCTTCGGACCGATCAACGGGTTCGTCGATGGTCTTCTCGCCGGCCTCGTGATCGCCCTGGCCGCCCCGCTTGGCGACCTGTGTGAGTCGCTCATCAAGCGTGATCTCGGGATCAAGGACATGGGCTCGATTCTCCCCGGTCATGGTGGGGTGCTGGATCGCTTCGATGCGATGTTGTTTGTCCTTCCCGCCCTCTACCTGCTCGCTTCGGTGCGCCACTTCTTCCTCTAGCGAACCCGCCGCGCGGTCGTTCGGGCTTTTTGGCGATTCATCGGCCCATCTGTCGGTAGCCTTGGGGGGTGACCACCTCCGTGTCCATCCTCGGCTCGACTGGGTCGATCGGCACGCAGGCACTGTCGGTCATCGAGGCCGAGCCCGAGCGGTTCGAGGTAGTGGCACTCGGAGCCGGATCTTCCGTGGCGCAGTTGGTGGAGCAGGCGCAGCGGTGGCGCCCCAGGGTGGTGGCGATCGCCGATGATTCCCGGGCCGCCGAACTGGCGGCCCGGGTGCCGTCGGGTACCGACGTGGTGGGGGGTCCGGATGCGCTTGCCAGTATCGCCAACACGGGTGATGTGTGTGTGAATGGCGTCGTGGGCTTCGCCGGGCTGGGCGTGACCTTGGCTGCCCTCGGCGGGGGTACGCGGCTGGCCCTGGCCAACAAGGAGTCGCTTATTGCGGCCGGGCCGGTCGTGCGGCGGGTTCGCGATGCGCCCGGTGCCGGCGAGCTGGTGCCGGTGGATAGCGAGCACTGCGCTATCCACCAGAGCTTGCGGGCCCAGCACCCGCAGGGGGTCGCGGGCGACTGGGTAGGTCGCATCGTGCTCACCGCATCCGGGGGTCCGTTCCGTGGTCGCACGAAAGCCGATCTGGCCGAGGTCACCGTCGCCGATGCGTTGGCGCACCCCACGTGGTCCATGGGGCCAAAGATCACCATCGATTCCTCCACCCTCATGAACAAGGGCTTGGAGGTGATTGAGGCCCATGAACTTTTTGGGGTGGGCTATGACCGCATCGAGGTAGTGGTGCATCCGCAGTCGATCGTGCACTCGATGGCCGAGTTCACCGACGGCAGCACCATGGCGCAGTTGTCCCTGCCCGACATGCGACTGCCGATTGCCTACGCATTGGCCTACCCCGATCGAATCGACACGGCGTTCGGGCGCGTCGACTGGTCCTCATTGCGACGGCTCGATTTTGAGCCGCCCGACGCGGATGCCTTCCCCTGTCTGGGTCTGGCTTATGAGGCAGGACGGATGGGGGAAACCGCCCCGGCGTGGCTCAATGCGGCCAACGAAGTGGCGGTGGCGGCCTTCCTGGAGGGCCAGATTCCCTGGATAACTATCCCTGACGTCCTTACCGAGGTACTTTCCCGGCATGATGGGGGAGAGGCCGAGAGCGTCGACGCTGTCATCGAGGCCGATAGGGCGGCTCGTGCCGCCGCCACGGGCGTCATCGCAGAGAGGTTCGCTAAGTGACCGACACCAACATTCTCCCCACTGAACCCGTTCGCCCCGTCGAACCCGTTCGCCCCGCCGGGAAACCGGCCGGGGAGGTAGCCGGTGAGCCGTGGCGCGTGAGCGTGCTGGCGGCACTGGTGTTGGCCATTGCCTATTACGGGGGCGTGGGATGGTTCCTCACCATCGCGGGCCTGTTGATCATGATCTTCCTCCACGAACTCGGCCACTACATGGCGGCGCGGCGTTCGGGCATGAAGGTCACCGAGTTCTTCCTGTTCTTTGGCCCGAAGATCTGGTCGTTCCGACGGGGTGAGACCGAATACGGCATCAAGTTGCTGCCCCTAGGCGCTTATGTGCGCATCATTGGCATGTCCAACCTCGATACCGATGTGACCCCCGAGGACGAACCGCGTACCTACCGGCAACAGTCCTACCCGAAGCGATTGTTGGTGGCATCGGCGGGCTCGCTCATGCATTTCCTGCAGGCGATCGTGTTGTTCTTCATCGCCTTTTCCATCCTGGGGATAGACGGCGGCGGCGGGTTGGGTGAGCGCCTGGGTGCCCCACCGCCTCCGGTGATTGTGGGCAGCGTGAGTGAGGGATCGGGCGCGGCCGCTGCCGGCGTTCTCGAGGGCGATCTCGTGGTGTCCATCGACGGCACTGACGTGGAGTCCTTTTCTGACGTAGGCCCACTGGTGGTGGCCCGCGCCGGCGAGACGGTGGCGGTCGAGGTGGAGCGCAACGGCGAACTGCTCACCCTGAACGCCACGTTGGGGCGGCGTGAAGAAGACAGCAGTATGGGGTTCTTGGGTATCGGCAACGCCGACGTGCCGGCGGCCAAGGTGCGGGTGAACCCGATGGAAGGGGCTGTTCAGGCGGTGGAACTCACCGCCATCGGGATAAAGGAGACCGCCACGAGCCTCGTCGGATTCTTTGCCCATGATCTCGGCGACTTCAGCCGCAGCGTGGCGCAAGGCAGTTCTGTCCAAGGCTCCGAGGCGAACTCGGCGGATTCGGGGGATTCGGGGGATTCGGGGGATTCGAGCGCATCCCGGGCGCCCCGGTCCGGCGACGAGAAGCGGCTGATGTCCTTGCCGGGGATCGCTCGTATTGGGGCTTCCCTGGTGGGCGAGGGCCTGGGTGACTTCCTCGTGTTCTTCGCCCTCATCAACATCTCCCTCGGCGTGCTCAACATGCTCCCGATGCTGCCGCTCGATGGTGGCCACGTGGTGATCGCTACCTACGAGCGGATTCGCTCCACTAAGGGCCGTCATTACATGGCCGATGTCTCCCGTCTCATCCCCCTTACCTACGCCGTCATCATGTTCTTCCTCATTATCGGAATGTCGGCGATCTATCTCGACGTCCGAGATCCCATCGGACTGGGCTAGGAGACCGGTGGAAATCGGCGAGTCGTCGTTCCCGCGCCGCCAGACCCGCCAGGTCATGGTGGGCAATGTTCCCGTGGGGGGTGGCGCACCCATCACGGTGCAGTCGATGACCATCACCAAGACGGCCGATGTCGAGGGCACGCTGCAACAGATCTACGCCCTAGCCGCCGCCGGCGCCGACATCGTGCGGTGCACCTGCAACGAGATCGCGGCGGCCGAGGGTCTCGCCCAGATCATCCCGCGTTCGCCGGTGCCCATCGTGGCCGATATCCACCACCAGTACCGGATGGCCCTGGCCGCCCTCGATGCCGGGGTGCAGTGCCTGCGCCTGAATCCCGGCAACATCCGCAAGCCTGAGCACATCAAACTGGTGGCCCAGGAGTGTAAGGACCGGGGCATTCCGATCCGGATCGGGGTGAACGGCGGCAGTCTCGACCCGAAGTTGTACGAGAAGTACGGCGGCCGGGTTACCCCCGAAGCCATGGTGGAATCGGCGCAACAAGAACTGGCCTACTTCGAGGAAGTGGGCTTCGACAACGTGAAGATTTCCGTGAAGGCATCGAGCGTGCCGCTGATGATCGAGGCCTATCGACAGTTGGCCGACGTCACCGATCACCCCCTGCATCTGGGGGTTACCGAGGCCGGTCCGCCGCCGGTCGGGCTCCTCAAGGGCACTGCCGGTCTCGCCACGCTGCTGGCCGAGGGCATCGGCGACACCATTCGCTACAGCCTCACCGCCGACCCGGTGGAGGAGGCCCGCGCCGGGCGCCAACTGCTCGAGGTGCTGGGGCTGCGGGAGCGCAAGAACGTGGATCTCATCGCCTGTCCCAGTTGCGGCCGGGCCGAAATCGATGTGATCCAGGTCGCCCAGGACGCCATGGCCGCCTTCGGGGATCGGGAAATCCCCCTGCAGGTGGCGGTCATGGGATGCGTCGTGAATGGTCCCGGGGAGGCGCGCGACGCCGACATCGGCATCGCGGCGGGCAACAAGCGCGGTCATCTGTTCGTGAAGGGCCGCAACGTGGCGGTCGTGCCCGAGGACGAGATGGTTTCGGCGCTGGTCGAGTGGGCGGAGTTCATCCATGCTCATGGGGCCGAGGCCGCCATTGCCCGGGTGGATACCGCCAAGGCCGAGCGGGAGGCCGAACGGGACCGTGCTGTGCTGCTCGCCGAACAGGGTGATGATGCGAATCAGTCCGAGCAGCGGGTGGACCTGATCCGCAAGCGGGCCAGCCTCTAATCAAGCGGTCTGCCGCGCCGCCGGCGCCTAGCATCCTCACTATGGCCAAGCAGCCCATCCTCACGCCCCAATCCGACGACTTTCCCCGTTGGTACCAAGATGTAGTGGCCAAAGCAGAGTTGGCCGAGAACGGGCCCGCCCGCGGCACGATGGTCATTCGCCCTTACGGCTACTCCATCTGGGAGCGAATGCAGGCGGAGGAAGACATCCGGATCAAAGAGGCGGGAGCGGAGAACTGCGCCTTCCCCTTGTTCATCCCGCAGAGTTACCTCACTCGTGAGGCGGAGCACGTAGAGGGCTTCAGTCCGGAGTTGGCCATGGTCACCCACGCGGGCGGGAAAGAACTTGATGAGCCTCTCGTGGTGCGGCCCACCAGTGAAACCGTTATTGGTGAGTACATGGGGAAGTGGATTCAGAGCTACCGCGATTTGCCGCTGTTGCTGAACCTGTGGAACAACGTCGTGCGCTGGGAGTTGCGACCGCGTCTGTTCCTACGGACTACTGAGTTCCTTTGGCAGGAAGGCCACACCGCCCACGCCAGCGCCGAGGATTCCAACGCGTATGCCGAGCGCATCCTGCGCGACGTCTACACGGATTTCATGGTGAACGTGCTGGCGATCCCGGTTCTCGCCGGGCGCAAGACGGCTGCCGAACGCTTCCCCGGGGCGATCAACACCCTGGCCTGCGAAGCGATGATGGGGGATGGCAAGGCACTGCAGATGGGCACGAGCCACGATCTCGGCCAGAACTTCTCCAAGGTATTCGACATCACCTATCTGTCCGACCAGGGCTCGACCGAGTTGTGCTGGACAACCTCGTGGGGCACTTCCACCCGCATGGTGGGTGGGCTGATCATGGCCCATGGCGACGATCAGGGTCTGGTGGTCCCGCCCGCGCTCGCGCCTATCCAGGCGGTGGTGTTACTGGTGCGCGACGAAGGCGGCGCGGGCGATGCCGCCGCCACCCTTGCGGCGGCCCTCAAAGGGGCCGGGGTGAAGGTGCGACTCGACGCGCAGGTGGCCACCAGTTTCGGTCGGCGCGCCACCGATTGGGAACTGAAGGGGGTGCCCGTGCGCGTCGAGGTGGGCCCGCGTGATTTGGCCGAGGGTCTTGTAACGCTGGTCCGACGCGATACGGGGGAGAAGTGGCCGGTGGGCGTGGCCGAGGTGGCGGACCGGGTGCCGGACCTATTGGTTCAAATTCAGGCCAACATGCTGGCTCGGGCGACGGCGCATCGAGACGAGCGCACCGTGAACGCCACCACGGTGGAAGAAGCCATCGAGGGGGCCAAGGTTGGGTTCGCTCGGGTGGCCTGGGATCTGGTTAAAGATGGCGGTGAGGCGCGTCTGGCCCAAGATGCCGTGACGGTGCGTTGCCTACAAACCGCGGAGGGGGGTCTCCCTACCAGCGAGGACGACGCCGACCTCATCGCCTACCTCGCCCGGTCGTATTAGCACCGCAACGGTCCTGGTGGCGGATGGCCAAGGCTCCCCCAATGGGTGTGGTTGCTCCAGACACTGGTAGCCTCCGGGTGTTCTGTAGATCGTCCGTGGAGTTGAGCGGCGTGGGCTTCGGCCCGCGCCGTTGCTATGTCAGGGAGGAGGTGACGGAGTGCCATGACTGTGATCGACCGGGTTGGAGTGATCGTGGTGCCCCTTGTCGAGGCCGCTGGCCTCCATCTTTACGACCTCGAACTTGCCAACGGTGTGCTTCAGGTGCTGGTGGACTGTCCCGGCGGTGCGGATATAGGTGCAGTGGCCCGGGTGGCTCGGGTGATCTCTCGAGCGCTCGACGAGCACGACCCCATCGACGGGAACTACGCCCTGGAGGTGAGCACGCCCGGTCTTGAACGCCCCTTGCGCACCCCGGACCATTTCGGTCGTGCCATCGGTTCCAACGTGAAGATCAAGACGAAGCCCGGCACCGAGGGTGAGCGCCGACTGGAGGGCACCATCGCCGCGACCGACGACACTTCAGTCACCGTGCAAGATGCCCACGATGAGCGCCACACCGTGCGCTTTGACGACATCGAACGGGCCCGCACCACCTTCGAGTGGGGCGGCCAGCCCAAGAAGACAGGAAAGAAGGCGAGTTCATGAGCAACATCGACATGGGAGAAGCTCTCGCGGCGCTGGCGATCGATAAGGGAATTTCGGTGGACGTGCTGCTCGTCGCCCTCGCCGATGCTCTCGAGTCGGCCTACAAGCGGATGCCGAACGCCAATGAGTACGCATGGGTCACCATCGACCCGGGCAGCTTCGACATTCGCGTGTTTGCCCAGGAGATCGACGAGGATGGCGAGCCCTATGGGCCCGAACTGGATGTGACCCCCGACGATTTCGGTCGGATCGCCGCCACCACTGCCCGGCAGGTCATGACGCAGAGGATTCGTGAGGCTGAGCGCGAACTGAAGTACTCGGAGTACGCCGGGCGCGAAGGCGACATCGTCACCGGAATCATCCAGCAGACCGACAGCCGCTACACGCTGCTGGATCTTGGTCGGGTGGAGGCGCTGCTGCCCCAAGCCGAGCAGGTCCCCTACGAGCGTCCCGCCCCCAACACTCGGCTCAAGGCCTACATCGTGGAGGTGCGTCGCACGTCTAAGGGCCCGCAGATCGTGGTGTCCCGCACGCACCCGGGCCTGATCTTGGAACTGTTCAAGCTAGAGGTTCCCGAGATTGCTGAAGGGGTGGTGGAACTCAAGGCGTGCGCTCGCGAGCCAGGGCACCGCACCAAGATCGCCGTTTGGTCGAACGACGCCAACGTGGATCCGGTGGGGGCGTGCGTGGGCGCCCGCGGGGCTCGGGTTCGGCAGGTCGTCAACGAACTCAACGGCGAGAAGATCGACATCGTTCCCTTCTCGGAGGATCCGTACGATTTTGTGATGAAGGCGCTGTCGCCGGCCAAGGTGAAGGAGGTCCGTATCGACATCCAGACGGGTACCGCCACGGTGATCGTGCCGGACTTCCAACTGTCGCTGGCCATTGGTAAGGAGGGCCAGAATGCTCGCCTCGCCGCTCGCCTCACCGGATGGCGGGTGGACATCAAGAGCGAGACGATGATCGCCGACGAAGAGGCCTACCAGGGTGAGGAGTGGGCCCAAGGTGAGTGGGTCGTGGATGCTGTCTCCGGAGAGCAGGTTTGGGTACCCGCGGAGGGCGGACCGGCCCTGTCAGCGGAGGAATGGGCGCACCCCACGGTGGAGGCGGACAGTGAGGAGTTGGTGGAGGAAGTAGTGGAGGCGGACGTGGTACCCGTCGCGGCTGAGGAGACGGAGTAGCGACCGCCGAGAAACGCCGTATGTGCGTGGGGTGCCGTCGTCGGGCGGTCCCTTCGCGCCTCGTGCGAGTGGTCAGCGGACCGGGGGGTAGCCTGCTGGCCGGTCGAGGCCTTCCGGGCCGTGGGGCCTGGATCTGCGCCGATGCTCCCGGGTGCGTGCAGAAGGCGGCGAAGCGGAATGCCTTTGCCAAGGCCCTGCGGGTGCCCGTGGCCCCAGCGGCGGTCCTTGCCCTCTGGCCGAGCCCCGACCCCTGAGGCGATCTACCCGTTTACCTCTCGGAATCGTGCCAACCCGGCGGTTCGTGCGAGGATGGAACGCCGTGGTGCCGCCCGGTGGCAGCCCGCGCCCTCATAGATCAACCACAAAGGACTGAACCAGGACCTTGGCCGCCAAGAAGCGCGTACACGAGCTCGCCAAGGAGCTCGGGATGACGAACAAGGAAACGCTCGACCTCTGCGGATCGCTGGGGATCGGTGTAAAAACGCATTCTTCGAGCATCGAAGATGCGCAGGTTGACCGCGTCCGTCGTAAGGCGGAGCGGGAGGGAATGGTTCGGGAGGTGCAGCCGGAGGAGCCTCCGAAGGCCGCCAAGGCCGCCAAGGCCCCGGCTGCGGCCAAGGCCCCGGCCCCCGTCGTGGCCCCGGCCCCCGTCGTGGCCCCGGCCCCCGTCGTGACCCCGGCCCCCGTCGTGACCCCGGCCCCCGTCGTGACCCCGGCCCCCGTCGTGACCCCGGCGGCGGCCCCGGTGGCACCAGCCCCGGTCGCCCCGGCCCCGCCGCGTCCTCCCGCCCGACTGGTCACCTCGAGTGGCAGTGAGCGGCCGCTGCCGCCCCGCCGAGTGGACGATGAGCCGGTCCGGCCCGTGGCAGCCGCGACTCCGGTGGCGCCGGCTCCGGTCGCGGCTACTCCGGCGCCCGCTCCGGCGGCCGCGATTTCGGATCCGGCGGCTCCGTCCCCCAGCGCCGAGAACGCGGCACCGGCCCCAACTTCCCCCACCGACGGTCCCCGTTTACGATCCGATTCCGGTAAACCCATTCCGCCCCCTCCCGGCATGGGTGGGCGCGGGGCGGTTCCCCCGCGCGGGCCCGCGGGTCGAGCGATTCCACCGCCGCCGGGTCGCCGCGTTGGCGGCCCACCCGCCGACACCCCCGTTGGCGCGCGCACCCCCGGGGGTCCCGGCGGATTCGGTCCCAATCGTCCCCCCGGCGGCGGTGCCCCCGGCGGCGGCCCGGGCCGTGGTCCTGGCGGTGGTCGCGGTCAGCAGCGCCCGCCGCGGCGGCGTGGCGGGCGAAAGCGGCGGAATCGCGAAGAACTCCAGCCGATGGATGCCCAAACCTTCACGCCTACCGACGCTCCCGTCCCGGAGGGCGAGGTGGTGTTGGAGCGCTCGTGCACCCCGCACGAGTTGGGTCCCCAACTCAACCGAACGGCGGCCGATGTGGTCCGTTTCCTCATGCAAATGGGTGAAATGGTGACGGCTAGCCAGTCGCTCAGCGACGAGCAGATCGAACTGTTCGCAGCCGAGATCAACGCCACCATCCGTTTGGTCGATCCCGGCGAAGAGCAAGAGGTGGGGCTGCATGCTCTGCTGGGAATGGATGCCCTGTTCGACGACGACGACGACGAGGCCGCCCAACGTCCACCGATCATCACCGTGATGGGCCATGTGGACCACGGCAAGACGAAGTTGTTGGACCGTATCCGCGACACCAATGTGGTGGCCGGCGAAGCCGGCGGCATCACCCAGGCCGTGGGGGCCTACCAAGCCATCCAAAACGATCGCCTGATCACCTTCATCGATACCCCGGGTCACGAGGCCTTCACGGCCATGCGCGCCCGGGGCGCCGAGGCCACCGACATCGTGGTGCTAGTGGTGGCCGCCGACGACGGCGTGATGCCCCAAACCATTGAGGCTCTCAACCACGCCAAGGCCTCGGGGGCTCCGATCGTGGTGGCCATCAACAAGATGGACCGCGAGCAGGCCCAACCCGACCGGGTGAAGCAGCAACTCTCCGAACTCGGTCTCATTCCCCAGGACTGGGGTGGCGACGTCGAGATGATTCCGGTATCCGCCCTCAACGGTGATGGTGTCGACACGCTGCTGGAGACGCTGCTCCTCGTGGCCGACGTAGAGGACCTCCGGGCCAACCCTGAGGGCCGTGCGGCGGGCGTGGTGCTGGAGTCTCACCTTGATACCGGCCGCGGCCCGGTGGCCAACATCTTGGTGCAGCGCGGCACGCTGCGGGTGGGCGAGCCGTTGGTGGCTGGCCCAGCCTGGGGTCGGGTCCGGGCCTTGATCAACCATCTGGGCGAGCAGGTCACCGAAGCCGGTCCGTCCATGCCGGTGCAGGTACTCGGTCTCAACGATGTGGCTGATGCCGGCGACGGTTTCGTAGTGGCCCCGGATGAAAAGACCGCCAAGTCGGTGGCGGAGAAACGGGAGCATTGGCATCGCGTGGCGAACCTCGGTCGCGAGGCCGCCGCCCCTTCGGGGGCGCGCTTGGAGGACATCTTCGAACAGATCCAGCGCGGCGATGTGGCCACGCTCAACATCCTGCTCAAAACCGATACCACCGGTTCACTGGAAGCCCTCACCCAATCGCTGCGCAAGCTTGAGCGGGACGAAGTGAAGTTGGGCTTCGTGCACCGCGCCGTGGGTGGGATCAGTCAGCAGGATGTGCAGTTGGCCGCCACCTCGGGGGCCACCATCATTGGCTTCAACGTGCGTCCCGACCGCAAGGCTCGCGAGCTGGCCCAGGCCGAAGAGGTGGAGATCCGCAACTACGAGATCATCTACCAGGTCATCGAGGACGTGGAGAGCGCAGTGGTCGGTCTCCTCGCCCCCGAGTTCGAGGAGGTGGTCACCGGCGACGCCGAGGTGCGCGAGATCTTCTCCGTGCCCCGTGTCGGCAAGATCGCTGGTTGTTACGTGCTCAACGGTGTGATCACCCGCAACTCCAAGGTCCGCTTCCTGCGGGAGGGCACAATCATTTGGAAAGGCGCCGTCAACTCGTTGCGGCGCTTCAAAGATGACGTGCGCGAGGTAGCGACCGGGTTTGAGTGTGGCATCGGCCTCACCGATTTCCAGGACCTCAAACCAGGCGACATCATCGAGACCTTCGAGGAGCGCGAGATCCCTCGCACGTGAGTGAACTGGACTGACATGCCCAAGCGTGCCCGCACCCGCAGCCACAGCACGGCCCGGGATTACCCGCGTACCGCGCGTCTGAACAAGTTGTTCCAGGAGATCCTGGCCGAGGAACTCGAGCTACTCGACGACGATCGCCTGGAGTTGGTGACGATCATGTCGGTGGACTGCGAGGCCGATCTGCGTCGTGCCACGGTGTATTTCGACACCCTCGCCGGGGAGGACGACGACGAGGTGGTGTTGGAGGCCCTCGGGAATCAACGCCATCGCCTGCAGGCGGCGATCGGTCGGCAGACGAGTGTGAAGCGGACGCCGGAACTGGTGTTCAAACCCGACGATGTAGCGCGGGGGGCGGTTCGGCTCGAAGAGGTGCTGCGCCAGATCCGCGACGGCGAGGTCTGACCGACTGATGGCCGCCGGTGGCCGACCGGCCGGTCCGGATGGCCTGGCGCTGGTCGACAAGGCCGCCGGCTGGACGAGCCACGACGTGGTCGCCAAGGCGCGTGGGGTGCTCGGCACCCGAAAGGTGGGGCACTCCGGCACCTTAGATCCCGACGCCACCGGTCTGTTGCTGCTTGGGGTGGGCAAGGTTACCCGGCTCCTGCAGTACCTCGGTCTTCCGTCGAAGACCTATGTGGGGGTCGTGGTCCTCGGCACCTCTACCGCCACCCTCGATGCTTCCGGTGCGGTCACTGGCACCTGGGACATGGCCGGGGTGGGTCGGGCCGAGGTGGCGGCGGCGGCCGCCGCTCTGACCGGCCCCATCCTCCAGGTGCCCCCGATGGTGTCGGCGGTTCAGGTGGGTGGCCGGCGCCTGCACGAGTTGGCCCGCCAAGGGATCGAGATCGAGCGAGCCGCCCGCCCGGTGACCGTGCACGCCTTCGCAGTGGGCTCACCCATCGAACCGGGCTGCTTCCCCATCGAGGTCATCTGCTCGTCGGGTACCTACATCCGTTCCCTGGCGGCGGAGGTTGGTACGGCCCTCGGGGGCGGTGCCCACTTGCGCGATCTGCGTCGCACCGCCATCGGGTCCTTTTCCGTGGATCGAGCAGTAGCGGTGGAGGCCATCACCCCCGAGGGTCTTCTGAGCCCGGCGGCAGCCCTGGGCGACATGGCGATGGTCATCGTGGACGACGAGGTGGCGACCGCAGTGGGCTTTGGAAAGGTCTTGCCGCGGCAGGTTCTGGGGCTGGTGGGGGAGGGGCCGTGGCCGATCGTAGGACCGGCGGGCAACCTGCTGGCGGTGTACGAGGGGTACCACGAGGGCTTGGCCAAGCCCTCCGTCGTGCTCGCGCCGGCCGGGCAGCCCTAACCTCGTCCCATGGAGGTACTGCACGACGTGGGGTCCTGTCCGCGCCCCGCCAAGGGCAGCGTGGTGACTATCGGCGCGTACGACGGCGTGCACCTTGGGCACCAGGCGGTGATTGCCGAGGTTCGACGGCAGGCGGCGGCGGGCGGCTACGACAGTGCCGTGGTCACCTTCGACCGCCATCCGGCTTCGGTCGTTCGTCCGGAGTCGGCCCCTCGACTACTCACGGACCTCGATCAGAAGCTTGAGCTTCTCGCCGCCACGGGTATCGACCGTTGCCTCGTGGTCACCTTCGACGAGGCGCGCTCCAAGGAGCCCGCCGGAGTTTTCGCCACCGAGGTGTTGGTGGAATGCCTGGCGGCCGTGGCGGTGATCGTGGGGGAGGACTTCCATTTCGGGTACCAGCGACAAGGCAACGTGGAACTCTTGCGGGCCCTGGGGGCGCGCCAGCACTTCAAGGTGGAGGGCATGGCGTTGGTCGATGCTTCCGGCTCCCCGGCTGCCGATGGCGATAAGGCGTCCTCTACCGCCATCCGACACGCGCTGGTAGAAGGTGATTTAGAGCGGGCGCAGGTGATGTTGGGCCGCCCCTATGAGGTGCGTGGGATCGTGGCCCATGGCGATGAACGCGGTCGGGAACTCGGGTTTCCCACCGCCAACGTCTCGGTATCAGGCGACATCCTCTTGCCTGCCGATGGCATCTACGCCGGGTGGTACGAGCGCCCCGACGGCTCGGTGCACCCCACCGCCATCTCTCTGGGTCGCCGTCCGACCTTCTATGCCGAGGCCCATGCCAGTCTGTTGGAGGCCCACCTCCTGGATTTCACCGGCGATCTGTACGACGAGCCAGCCAAGGTGCGTTTCGTGGCGCGGCTGCGCGGCGAAGAGCGCTACGGCACCGTCGAGGCCCTTGTGGAGCAGATCCAACAAGACTGCCACGACGCGCGTGCTCGGCTGAGGTGAGCCCTGCCGGTGGGGGTGGTCGGGGCAAGCCGGGCGGTAGGCCAGACTGAGACGATGGATGAGGGCTGGGATCCGATCGTGGTGCGGGTAGAGGACCACCAACCCGCCCCGGGGGGCCGCCCGGTGATACGCCACCTGGCGCCGGCCACTGATCCGATTATCGGACCCGGGTTGAAGGTGGACGAAGAAGTTGATGTCACCCTGCCGCGCCTGGCGCGCCATCAGATCACCTTGCCCGATGGCCACACCGTGGGGGTGGCGGTGTGCGGACGAGGCGTCCCGCTCGTGGTGGTGCACGGCTTCTCCGCCGAAGGGATCCTCTACGCCCAGACGCTGTCTCGGCTGGTCGACCTCGGGTTCAAGGTGATCGCCGTGGATGCCGCCGGTCATGGTGGCACCCTCGGCCTCCCCACCGGCGCGGCGACCATGACGAGCTACGCCGAGTTGCTCGGTCGGGTGCTCGACCACCTGGGCGTGGCTGAAGCGGTCCTGGTGGGACACTCCATGGGCGGTCGTCTGGTGACCGAGTTGGCCGCCATGGAGCCGTCCCGGGCGATCGCGGTGGTCCTGCTCGATGCGATTGTGGGTGATACCTGGGATCGGATGGTCAACCTGTTCCGGGTGTTCCCGCCACTTCTCGGGGTGGTGGGCGCCACGTTGGTGGTGGATACGGTCTCCACGCTGCCGTGGTTCGGCGACCCTCGCCAGGCCCTCAAGCTCGGCCATCTCGTGATCCCGACCATCCGGGGGCACCTCCGGCGGCCGTGGCGTTTGTTGGGGCCGTCGGCCTCCATCCTGCGTAGCCGCGGGAGTAGGTGGATGCTCGAAACCCTGGGGGAGGAGAAGATCCCGGTATTCGTTATCCATGGCACTCGCGATTTTGCCGTCCCGCTCGCCACGGCCAAAGACGCAGCGCGGCGAACTCGAGGAGACCTTGTGGTGGTGAAGGGCGGTTCGCACTCCTGGCTCCTCAAAGACCCCGAAACCCTGCCCGCCATCGTGCATGAACTGATGCGGGGACGCCTTGGCACCGCCGTGCTCAACGCCCAACTCCGGCACGGGATCGATCCGGTCGATGCCAGCGACGACGAGGTGGAAGCGGCCCTCTACGAGCCCAACGCGCTCGTTCTCGATCTCACGCCCCGTCAGCGGGTCCACGATACCCAGGACCTCCATCGGGCCCCTCGGTTCGCCTGGACGTGCCTCCCCGCCCGGTCGGCCGACGGCTGAGCGGAGGCGGCGATTGCGGGCTTCGGGGGGGCGACTGCTATCCTGGCCAGGTTCTCAGTAGGTCCTATTCGGGCTGCTGAGGAGCTTTGCTCCCCGATGCGCCAGCCCTGTGCAGCGCTCACCGGAGCCGGGCCCCAGTCCCCCCTCCCCACGGAGAATCTCTAGGTATGTCTGAGCAGATCGACAAGCAGAAGTCCGGGATCATTGCGGAGCATCGCCTCCACGACACCGACACCGGCTCGCCCGAGGTGCAGATTGCGATCCTCACGAAGCGGATCAACCACCTCAACGAGCATCTGCAAAAGCACAAGAAGGACCACCACAGCCGGCGCGGCCTGCTGATGCTGGTGGGACAACGTCGTCGCCTGCTCGACTATGTGCGCAAGAATGATGTGGAGCGATACCGCTCGATCATCACGAAGATGGGGTTGCGGCGCTAAGGCGCAACCCACCCACACGCTTGGCGGCAAGGCGGGTCAGCTGCCAGTTGCCGACTCCCGGAGGGGCTCCTCCGGTGGTCGCCACCTGGGAACTGGCCGCTGTCGCCTCAGATCCGGCCGGGGGAGTCCCCGAGCTGGCAAGGAGGAACAAACATGGCTGACGCCATCATCGTTACGGCGCCTATCAGTGGCACCGACAAGACCCTTTCGTTCGAGACGGGCAAGCTGGCCTTCCAGAGCCAGGGGGCTGTGGTGGCCAAGATCGCGGGCACCGAAGCACTCGTCACGGCCAACGCGGCCAAGAACGTGCGCGAGGGAATGGACTTTTTCCCGCTCACCGTCGACGTGGAAGAGCGGATGTACGCCGCCGGGCGTATCCCCGGCAGCTTTTTCCGCCGGGAGGGCCGTCCTACCGACGCCGCCATTCTGGCCTGCCGCTTGATCGACCGGCCGCTGCGGCCGTCCTTCGCTGACGGGTTCCGCAACGAGACCCAGGTCGTGGTCACGGTCATGGGCTCGGACAAGGAGAACCCCTACGACGTGCTCGCCATCAATGGCGCTTCGGCCGCCCTGTCGATCTCGGGCATCCCGTTCCACGGTCCCATCGGTGCCGTGCGGATCGCCTTCAGCACCGACGGGACCTGGATCCCGCACCCCACCTTCCAAGAGGTGGAGGAGAGCACCTTCGAATTGATCGTCGCCGGACGCGGCGTGGGTGACGACGTGGCCATCATGATGGTGGAGGCTGGCGGCACCGAGAAGGCGTGGGACCACTACGAAGCCGGCGCCCCCAAGGTCACCGAAGAGGTCATCGCCGATGGTCTCACGGCTTGCAAGGTTTGGATCAAAGAGTCCATAGACCTGCAGGCCCAGTTGGTAGAACTCGTGAAGGCCGGTCGGGGTATCACCCCGCTCGAATTCACCCCCGTCCTCGACTACCAAGACGACGTAAAAACCAAGGTTGAAGCCCTGGTGGGCGATGCCTTGGCCCAGGCAGGGACCATCGCCGCCAAGGCGGAGCGCAACGCCGCCACTGACGCCGCCATTGCCACCGCTATCGCCGAGATGAGCGGGGACTTCGCCGGTCGCACCAAGGAGATCAAGGAGGCCGCCCGCAGTATTCAGAAGGCGGCCATCCGATCCCGCACGGTGAACGAAGGCATTCGGATCGACGGTCGTGGGCCGTCTGATCTCCGTCTGGTCACCTCTGAGGTGGGCGTCCTCGGACAGGCCCACGGTTCGGGCCTGTTCCAGCGGGGCGAGACCCAGGTGCTCAGCGTCTTGTCCCTCGGTATGCCGAAGATGGACCAGTTGCTCGACAACCTCGGTGACAAGCCCCGCAAGCGCTACATGCACCACTACAACATGCCGCCCCACGCCAACGGCGAGACGGGTCGGGTGGGGAGTCCGAAGCGCCGTGAGATCGGCCATGGCCTTCTCGCCGAGCGAGCCCTGCTGCCGGTGGTTCCCTCCATCGACGAGTGGGCCTATGCGCTGCGGGTCGTGTCGGAGGTGCTGAGTTCCAATGGTTCCACCTCCATGGGTTCAGTTTGCGGCTCCACTTTGGCGCTCATGGACGGCGGCGTGCCGATCAAGGCAGCCGTGGCCGGCATCGCGATGGGCCTCATCTACGAAGACGGCAAGTACACCACCCTCACCGACATCCTCGGCACCGAGGACGCCTTCGGCGACATGGACTTCAAGGTGGCCGGTACCAGCGAGTTCGTCACCGCGCTGCAACTTGATACCAAGATCGACGGCCTCCCCGCCGACGTCTTGGCCCAGGCGCTCCAGCAGGCCAAAGAGGCTCGTCTGGCCATCCTTGAGGTCATGCAGAAGGCCATTGCCGAGCCCCGCTCTGAGGTGGGAGAGACCGCCCCCAAGGTCGTCAGCTTCGAGATCCCGATCGACAAGATCGGCGAGGTCATCGGTCCGAAGGGCAAGGTCATCAACGCCATTCAGGCCGAAACCGGTGCCGACATCTCCGTGGACGACGACGGCATGGTGGGCACTGTCACCATCGGATCTCCCGAGAAGTTCCGGCTGGAAGAGGCCGAGCGGCAGATCAAGCTCATCCTCAACCCGCCCACTGCGGATGTGGGGGCGGTCTACCCGGGCCGGGTGGTGAACATCACCAAGTTCGGTGCGTTCGTGAACATCCTTCCGGGGCGCGATGGCCTGCTGCACATCTCCAAGATTGGTGGCGGCAAGCGCATCGATCGGGTGGAGGATGTCTTCAGTCTCGGTGACGAGGTGGAGGTGAAGGTCGACGATGTCGACCCGAATGGCAAGGTCTCCTTGAGCCTCGCCGGTGCCGTTGAGATCCCCGACAGCGCAGTATCCAGCGGGGGTGGTGATCGTGGTCGTGACCGGGCCCCCCGTGAGGACCGGGCCCCTCGCGCCGAGTCCTCCCCGGCGCCGGCCAGCGACACGGTGTCTTTTGAGGATTCCTTCGAGTCCGAAGCCCGTGAGCAGTTCGGCGATCTCGGCCCGGCGGCGGCGCCTGACGGTGGCGGTCGGGGCGGCGAGCGTCGTGGTCGCAGCGGTGGCGGCGGTCGTCGCTAGCCCCAGTTCATGACGGGCCCGCTCGATCCAGGGGTAGAGCACACCGAGTTACCGAACGGTCTCCGCATCGTCACTGAGTCGATGCCGGAGGCTCGTTCGGTCACCCTCGGGGCCTGGATTCGCGTCGGCGGACGCGACGAGCCCGATGCGCTGGCTGGTGCCTCCCATTTTTTGGAGCACCTGTTGTTCAAGGGCACCGAACAGCGGTCGGCGCGCGCGATTGCCGAGGCCATCGACAGTGTCGGGGGGGAGATGAACGCGTTCACGGCTCGCGAATACACCGCGTATTACACCCGACTGCCGCACCGCCAGGTCAGGTTGGGGATTGGCATTCTCGGTGATGTGCTGCGGGCACCGGCCTTGCGTGAGCTCGACGTGGATGCCGAACGGCAGGTGATCGTCGAGGAGATTCTGATGAACCTCGACGCTCCCGAGGATCGGGCCCATGGCCTGTTGTCGCGGGCCTTGTTCGGCAGTCACCCCCTCGGCCGTGAGGTGCTGGGGGAGCGGAGCACCGTCGAAGCTCTCACCCGCGATGACATCGCCGCCTTTTTCGAGCGCTGGTATCGGCCCGCCAGCATGGTGGTGGCCGCGGCCGGTCGTCTCGATCACGCCGAAGTGGTGGCGGCGGTGGCGGAGCGCCTGGGCGAGGGCGTGGGGGGAGAACAGCCCGATCGCACGCCACCCCCGGCCTTCCCTGGCGCGGTGGAGCTGATTCACGACGACACCGAGCAAGCGCATCTGTGTTTGGGCTGGCGGAGCTTGGCGAGCAACGATCCGGATCGGTGGGCGATGGCGGTGGCCAACCACATCCTTGGTGGGGGAATGGCCAGCCGACTCTTCCAGGAGATCCGAGAGGAGCGAGGCCTGGCGTATTCTGTGTACTCACACGCCAGTGCTTTCGCGGACGCGGGTTATCTCACGATCTATCTGGGCACGGCCCCGCCGCGGGCCCGCGAGGCCCTTGGGGTAGTGGACGATGTGGTGGCCGCGATCGTGGCCGAGGGTGTTACCGAGGCAGAGCGGGCGATCGCCATCGGGTATCTCGAAGGCTCGATGCTGCTGGGCCTAGAGGACAGCGGTGGACGCATGGGTCGTATCGGTCAGAGCCTGATGCAGGAACATCACATCACCACCATCGACGAGCATGTGGAGCGTTTCCGGGCCGTCACCACCTCTGATGTATCGAGGGTGCTGCAGCAGGTATTCAGCGGTCCGCGAGCGCTGGCGGCAGTGGGACCGTTCGAAGTCGGACAGTTGGTGGACTGATCCTGCCTACACTCCGAGGGTCACCAGCGCCAAAGGAGATGTAGATGGGGATTCTCGATCAGGCCGCCGCCAAGGTGGGCGAGGCCACCAAAGCCGCCCAAGACCGTGTCGCCGCCCAGCAGGCCCGCACCGCCGCCGACGCCCTCCTGCGTGAACTGGGAGCCTGGACCTACGCCGAGCACAAAGGCGGGTTCCCGGAGGCTGCGGCCAACGTGACGCGGGTGATGCAGGCGCTCGCCGCCCACGAGGCGACCTACGGCGACTTCGGTGCCCAAGCTGTGCCTCCGCCGCCGCCTGCGGCTGTGCCTGTGCCTCCGCCGCCGCCTGCGGCCGTGCCTGTGCCTCCGCCGCCTGCGGCTGTGCCTGTGCCTCCGCCGCCTGCGGCTGTGCCTGTGCCTCCGCCGCCTGCGGCTGTGCCTCCGCCTCCGCCGCCGCCTGCGGCTGTGCCTGTGCCTCCGCCGCCGCCTGCGGCTGTGCCTGTGCCTCCGCCGCCGCCTGCGGC